>JBBSLN010000049.1:0-10011 GCA_038255205.1 Flavobacteriales bacterium | reverse complement strand
CACATCATTCTTACGTAATCTTTTGCATGTCCCCAATCACGTCGCGCATCCAGATTTCCCAAAAACACTTTATCTTGAAGACCTAAAGCAATTTTAGAAGTCGCCCTAGTAATCTTTCTAGTTACAAAAGTTTCACCTCTGATTGGCGATTCGTGGTTGAATAAAATTCCGTTGCAGGCATAAATATTATAAGCTTCACGATAGTTGACCGTTATCCAAAATGCATACATTTTTGCAACCGCATAAGGGCTTCTTGGATAAAAGGGTGTCGTTTCTGTTTGTGGTACTTCTTGAACTTTTCCATAAAGTTCAGAGGTAGAAGCTTGATAAATTCTTATTTTCTTTTCCAATCCAAGGATTCTTATAGCCTCAAGTAGTCTTAAAGTCCCAATTCCATCGACATTTGCTGTATATTCAGGAATTTCAAACGATACATGCACGTGGCTCATGGCGGCCAGATTGTAGATTTCGTCCGGTTTTATTTCTTGAATGATTCTTATGAGATTGGTGCTGTCCGTCAAATCACCATAATGAAGAACAAAATTTCGATCTTCAACATGAGGGTCTTGATATATGTGGTCAATTCTATCTGTATTGAACAAGGATGAACGACGTTTGATTCCATGAACAATGTATCCTTTTTTTAGAAGAAATTCACTCAAGTATGCGCCATCCTGACCTGTAACTCCTGTTATTAATGCTACTTTTTGTTGCATATTTTATATTTATTATTCTGCCTTATGAAAGACTAATGTTAAAAACTATTTAAATTTGAAGGGCAAAGGTAGTGTTTTGTTATAGGAATTTATAATGACAAACGGGTTATGTCACTTGTTGCCCAATAGATCTCTTACGACAGCATCAACGTCGACTTCCCAATGATTTTGGGCGCCGTAATTTTTTTGAACTTTAGAATTATCCATAACGCTATATTCAGGGCGCTCGGCTTTTGATTTGAACGAAGTAGTTGAAGTTATTTTGCTTTTTTCATAATCAACAAAATGGTCAGCTATTTTTAATGCAAAATCATACCATGTTGCAGCTCCTTTGGCACTGAAATGATAAATCCCAAAATCCTTGCTTTCGGTTTTAATCAACCAATAAATGAATTTTGAAAGCTCAACACAGCTTGTAGGTGTGCCTTTTTGGGATGTTGTGATGGTCAAATCTGAATCTTCCTTTATTTTAGAAGCAATAGTAGTTACAAAGTTTTTGGCATGTTTTGAGTAAAGCCAAGACGTTCTGACTATAAAATAGTTTTTTAAACTCTTTTTAATGAGCTCTTCTCCTGCCAATTTGGAGCGGCCATATTCATTTATTGGGTGTGTCAGGTCTGTTTCTGAATAGGGTTTGCCTTTTTTGCCATCAAACACATAATCCGTCGAAATATGAATTAAAGTTGTATTTGATTCATTACAACTTTCTGCCAAATAGCCGACAGCTTCAGCATTGATTCTAAAAGCATCTTCTATGGATTCTTCGGCCTGTTCCACATTTGTGTAGGCAGCACAGTTGATGCAATACTCAAAGGAGTGGTTTTTAAAATAATCATTCAACGTTTCCTTATTAGAAATATCCAACTCTGATTTTGTTAAAAAGGAAAATTCAAGGTAGTCATTGTTATCTTGATACAAATCCTTTAGGGTTTTACCTAATTGGCCATTAGAGCCAGTCACTAAAATTTTGGTGCTCATCTGATTGAGTTTTCAAACGTTGGAAGCTCTAAATCCTTATCAGATATGATAAACTGCGATTCTGGAAGTTCCCAATCGATGTTGAGGTGTTTATCGTTATAAATAATGCCTCCTTCTGATGCTTTATTATAATAATTATCACATTTATAAGAGAAGATTGCAGTATCGCTCAGGACTATGAATCCGTGCGCAAATCCTTTTGGGACGAACAGTTGCATTTTGTTTGATGCAGATAATTCAATTGAAAATTGTTCACCATACGTTTTGGAATCTTTCCGAAGGTCGACAACAATGTCTAGAACCACGCCTTCAATGACGCGAACTAGCTTGGCTTGGGCATGCTCTCCAGTTTGATAATGAAGGCCTCTTAGAACACCTTTAGTGGATGCGGATTCGTTATCTTGAACAAAGTTAACTTGTATTCCGGTCAATTCATGAAATCGATGTTGATTGAAAGTTTCAAAAAAGTAGCCTCTTTGGTCTTCAAAAACCTTTGTTTCTATAATAAAACAGCCTTGTAGATGTGTTTCTTTAACAGTCATTATTTATTGTTCAATAAGCCTAATAAATTTTTTCCGTAACCACTTTTTAGCAACGGTTTTGCTAATTCCCTGAATTGCTTTTCGTTGATGTAACCCATCTCATAAGCAGCTCCCTCTATAGATCCGATTTTTAAACCTTGTCGTTCTTCAATAACTTCTACAAATTGTGACGCTTGCATCAATGACTGGAAAGTACCTGTATCTAACCACGCTGTTCCTCTATCTAAAATACTCACATTCAATTTGCCTTGTTTTAGATATTCTTTGTTGATGTCGGTAATTTCCAGTTCGCCACGATGGCTTGGTTGAATATTTTTGGCAATGTTCACGACACTATTATCATAAAAATAAATGCCTGGAACCGCAAAATTTGACTTTGGTTTGGTTGGTTTTTCTTCAATCGAAACAGCTTGACCTTTGTCATTGAATTCAACAACACCGTAACGTTCTGGATCGTGAACTCGGTAAGCGTAGATAATGCCTCCTTTTGGGTCATTATTTTCTTGCAACAGTTTTGACAATCCTGAACCGTAAAAAATATTATCGCCTAAAATAAGTGCTACTTTTTCTTTACCAATAAAATCCGCTCCGATAATAAAGGCTTCAGCAAGTCCATTAGGCGCTTCCTGAACGGCATATTCAAACTGACAACCATATTTTTCACCATTCCCCAACAAGTCTTTGAATAGCGGAAGATCTTTTGGTGTAGAAATGATTAAAATTTCTCGTATACCAGAATACATCAAGGTAGAGAGCGGATAATAAATCATTGGTTTGTCATAAATAGGCATCAATTGCTTACTTATTGATAAAGTCAATGGATGCAATCTAGTGCCCGAACCTCCTGCTAGTATAATTCCCTTCATCTGCTAATGATATTGTTTCTGGTAATAGTTTTGATAGTCGCCACTAGTGACATTCTTTAGCCATTCTTCATTGTCCAAATACCAACGAATTGTTTTTTCTAATCCTTCTTCAAATTTCAATGAAGGCTCCCAGCCTAATTCGTCTTTTATTTTTGTTGCATCAATGGCGTATCTCAAATCGTGCCCCGGCCGATCTTTAACGTAGGTAATCAACTTTTCGGATGTTCCTTTTTCACGTCCCAATTCAGTATCCATTTGGGTGCATAACAATTTCACCAAATCGATATTTTTCCACTCATTAAAACCACCAATGTTATACGTTTCTCCGATTTCTCCGTTATGAAATGCCACATCGATTGCACGAGCGTGGTCAATTACATATAACCAATCTCGCGTATAGTTGCCATCACCATAAACCGGAAGTGGTTTATTATGAATAATGTTATTAATGAAAAGCGGAATCAATTTCTCTGGAAACTGATTTGGCCCATAATTGTTGGAACAATTTGTAATAATATAAGGCAATCCATAAGTTTCGCCATAAGCCCTTACGAAATGATCTGAACTGGCTTTTGAAGCTGAATACGGAGAATTTGGATCATAGGACGTGGCCTCTGTAAAAAGTCCGGTTTGTCCCAGAGAACCATAGACTTCATCCGTACTTATATGATAGAATTTTTTGGAATCAAAATTATCTTTCCATTGGTTTTTAAAGGCATTTAGCAAAATCATGGTACCAATAACATTTGTTTTCACAAAGGCCAAAGGGTCTTTAATAGATCTATCGACATGCGATTCTGCGGCTAAATGGATAACGCCTTCGAATTTGTGCTCTGCAAAGAGGGTGTTTATAAAAGGTTCATCAGTAATATCGCCTTTTATGAACGTATAGTTTGCATGATTTTCAATATCCTTCAGATTTTCCAAATTGCCAGCATACGTAAGAGCATCCAAATTGAATATATGATATTTGGGATACGTCTCAACAAACAATCTGACAACATGTGAACCGATGAATCCAGAGCCCCCTGTTATTAAAAGGTTATACATTTTCTTTCAGTTTTCTTTCTTGAGTGACCAAAAACTTATTAAACTCTTTTAATATTAAAAATAACATAGCCAATCCGAGCGCAATAGCAGCGTATATTAACTTATTCTGTTTCTTCATGCGGATCCCTATCTCTTGAAATCCAGATATGACATTAATGTAGTTCTGTTTCTGTGCTTTTTCTAAACTTAAATCTTCTATGATTTTATTATAATTTCTTTCTATTTCAAATAATTGAAGCTCATTAGTGGTTCTAATATTCTCTGTTCCCATGTAAAAGGTGGTGCCAGTTCCAGCAGGGCGTTTCGCCTTCTCATCGGTATCGAGCATAATCTTTTTATAATCATTTCGTAAAGAATCTATTTTGTTCAACGAAGAGTTAAGTTTTAAAATTTGAGTATTCAAATTGTCCAATTCCGTATTTTTGAGGCTTTGTATGTATGGGGTGAGTGGAATATTCAGAATGCTTTTCTCTACTTTTTTAAAAACCGATTTATCTTTTGAATCCAATACTATAAAATATTGTTCATAGTCACCAATTGAAAGATTTTGTTCAAACTCTTCGAACGTGATATTTTTTAAAGTTGTTGAGTCGGCTTCTTTAACAAATTCATCGAATAGTTTTAATCGAGTATTCTTGGTGTTCTTTGCCTCTAAACCGATGGATATAATTTTGGATGCATCTGATGGAGAAATTTCAAGCATTTGACCTAGAACAATAGAGTCTCTACTTCTAGCCAATTGAGCATATAACTTAATGTTGTCAATCAATTGAGTGGATGTGTCAAAATTTGGCTCTACAACCATCGTTGACGTAAAAAAAGTTTTCTGGAACATATCTGAAATGAATCCCACAACAAAGCCCACAACAACAGCAATCGTCAAGATGATAATATTTCTTTTTATAAAAAGGGCAAGAAGAATGAGAAGCATGAATAATTGTTGAAAAATATTCAGGATAAAATCAAAAACGGATTTAATTGCTCTTCCGATTAGATTAAAAATCTCAATTATATCTATGTCGTCTGTTCTTGGTTTTTCTTCTAAATTTTTATTCATTTCAGATTCTTAATTAAAAATTTGTTGTAGTATTTTTCTAGTTATCAAATAGGTGGGCTTAACACCAGATGTTCCTAATCCTCCCGAAGCCAAAGTACTTCCAGTTTCTAAGGGGTTGTCACTTGCATAATAGGCATATCTTACTTTAACGTCAGGATTAATACTGCCCCTAACTTTTGACGCCGCCTGAATGGCCTTTTGATAATGTGCTCCTTCCATTTCCAGGCCAATCACATTCCAAGTAGAGTTATAAAAGAACTTAAGAATTTCTTTGTTTTGTAGCGATGTTCCCAATACTGTAATCATTGACCCTTCGCAAACATGTATGCCTTGATTGTCAAAATCGTCCTTTGATAGTTCGTTGTCAAATGGATAATTATCTGCTGTACCTTCAAATATGTGAGCTGACGGTATCATGATGTCGCCCTTTCCGCCTTCCAAAATACCTGCTTTGCCCATAATCGAAACAGATTCTACATTCAAATGGACTTTCTTGCCATTCACCTTGATAGGCTTCAACAATTCATCCATAGTCTCATATGCCTGTTCGCCAAATGCGTAATCCATTACAAAAATGACAGGCTTAACAGAATCATCAAGCTTTTTAGAAACTATAATATCTGTTTTTGAAAAATCAATCTTTGACGTATCAAATATTTGCACATCGATATAAGTTCCAGCAGTATCAGGAATATAAATCATCCCTCTTTGCAACGCCTCTTTAGTGACTTTATTGCGCAAAGCCTGATTATCCTTTTGACTCAACGCCTCATAGACTTCAAATATTGTTTTTTTTGCCTTTAAGGTTTTTAACGCTTGTGGCGCAAATAAGGAGTTCATCACACTGTGCATGTTCGCGCTAATGATATGAATCGGCCGATCAATAAGGTTGTTCTTTAATAAGGCATCCTTAATGGTATCTGCCCAAATTTCTCCGTGAATATGATGTCCGAGACGCTCTCTTAAAACTGGACTGAATGTGACCGTTCTCTTATTATTGTTGACAACCTCTTCAAGCGCTAATTTACCTAACCAATATACCAAATGCAATAAACGGTCTGGCTGGTTCGGTAATGAGAAAGCGTCATAAGCTTGGGTCAGTTCATTAAATGTGCGTCCTAAAATATTGGCAGTATGTGTAATTGCGATTTCTCTATCTTGTAGTGAAAGCTCTTTTTTTGAAGTTACTGCTTTTTCGAGTTTTATCCAATCGCGCGTTGTCGTACCCTGTTCGTCGATTAGCACCCGTTTGCTGATTTTATGTGATTCAACAAACATAAAAGTTAAGTGGGTAAGAATATCATAAATTTCAGAACGTCCACGAGTAATTTCGATATTCATCTGTTCTTCATCGATCCGGAAGCAGTTGCGTCGTCTTTTCGGTGGAATGATTGCCTTAAAGTGCGAATTGCTATAACCTTCATCACTTGTCAGATTGATAAAAGTACATTCTTCAATACCATAAGGAAGTCTGTCAATAACATATAACAAGCCTTCGAGTTCGGCTTTTTCTTCACCGATGGAGCCGTAGATTTCTGGTCTTAATTGCAATAAGGCTTCGCGAAGTGTTTCGCCTGAAATTCCCATGGGTTTATAAAACCCACGATTAAACAAATGTCGCATGGTAATGTACATTCTTTCAATGGCATTTGAGCTCTCTTGAGCCCTCGTTCTCGCATGCTGTTTTTTATTGCTCATAATCTACTTTCGCGTGCAAATATAGTATTATTTAGTTAATTGCAATTCTAGTATGGCATCGGCAATTTTGCGGTCGTTGGACAGTCTTGGAATTTTATTTTGACCTCCTAATTTTCCGATGGATTTCATATAATCTTGAAATCCATTTTTATTTACTTGCGTTATTTTTAAGTGTTGAAGCACATTTCCTTTGATTAAATCCAGATAATAAGAGTTTTGCATTTGAAGTGAATTTTCAATTTTTTGAGCCATCTCCAAGACATTTTCGGGTTCATTTTCAAACTCGATAAACCATTCATGATACGGCAATCCTGAAGCTGGATTGATTTGTGGTGCAACTGTAAATTCGGACACTTGAATGTCAGTGTTTTCAAGAGCGTCCTGCAGAGCTTGCTCAACTTCTTTTCCAATCACATGTTCACCAAAAGCAGAAATAAAGTGTTTGATACGGCCCGAAACGATAAGTCTATAAGGTTGTAATGACGTAAATTCGACAGTATCTCCGATGTTGTAAGCCCAAAGCCCAGCGTTTGATGAAATAATCATGACGTAATTAATACCAAGCTCTACATCCTTAATTGTAATCCGTTCGGGGTGTTGATTAAAAAATTCATCCGCTTTTACAAACTCGTAAAAAATTCCAGAATTCAACTGGAGTAACATTCCTTTTTCATTCTGTTTGTCCTGAAAGGCAAAAAAACCTTCACTTGCCGGATAGAGTTCAATGCTGTCCACTTTTCTGCCAATAAGGCTTTCAAACTTTGCCCGATAGGGTTCGTAATTTACACCACCAAAAATGAAAAGATTAAAGTTCTTAAAAACATCTCCGACTTTCTTTCCTGTTTTCTGATTGATTTTTTCATAATACATCTGTACCCAAGAAGGAATACCAGAAATGACCGTCATGTTTTCTGGAAGAGTCTCTTCAACTATTGCCTCTACCTTGGTTTCCCAATCGTCAATACAATTGGTTTCCCATGAAGGCATTCGGTTTTTTTGAAGATATTTAGGAACATAATGTGCAACAATGCCTGACAATCTGCCCAACTGAATACCGTTTTTTTCTTCCAATATGGGGCTGCCTTGAAGAAAAATCATCTTACCGTTAACAAATTTACTGTTCCCAGTCTCCGCGATGTACATCAAAATAGCATTGCGTGCAGCTTCTACATGAGTGGGCATGCTTTCTTTAGTTATGGGAATATATTTCGAACCTGAAGTAGTTCCTGAAGTTTTCGCAAAATAAATAGGTTTTCCTTTCCACAGGATGTCGCTTTCTCCAGCAACGACTTTTTCTACATAGGGTTTTAGATCCTCATAATCCCGAATGGGAACATGTTTTACAAAATCCGAATGTGAGTTTATACTGATAAAAGCATGGTCTTTTCCAAACTTCGTATTAACAGCTTGGGAAATGAGGTGCCTAAATACATTTTCTTGTGTTTCAACTGGGGAATTTGCCCATTTTGAAATCGATCTTCTGACGCTGAACGCGAATGGTTTGGCTAAAGCGGATTTTAATGAAAACATTATTTAAAATCGATAAAATTGGTTGGATTAATAGGATAACCCTTACTCCACAATTCAAAATGAAGATGGGGTCCTGTTGTATATTTACCAGTGTTTCCAGCCATGGCAATTACTTCGCCAGCTTTTACCAAGTCTCCTTGCTGTTTGGTCAATGAAGAATTATGTTTGTAGGCAGAAATCAATTCTTGACTGTGTCCAATAATGATAACGTAACCAGTTTCTGCTGTCCATTCGGCAAAAATCACCGTCCCATCTGCTGCTGCCTTTACAGGCGTATCTTTTGCAACCACAATATCCACAGCGAAGTGCCTCGTTTTTAAATCATAACCTTCAGATATTGCACCATTGACGGGTGGAAACAGAACAAAATTTGAAGCGGAACTGGAATTTTCAAATAAGTTGTATTTGTCTTCCTTGTCGACTTTTTCTCGTAATAAGGAATCTTCTCTTGTGACCGAAATCTTTAGTTTTTCGATATCTTTTCCTGCGGCATCAATAATGGAGTCCCTATTGAACTGTACCGTTTTAACATCGCCAGTCAACACACGTTTTATCGACGCATAATATTTCTCGTTTAAGCTAATAATTTGTTGAAGCGAATCGGTCTGAAAGCTTAGTTCCGTTGCCTGCCTTTTAAGTTTTGCTGAAGAATATCCTGGAATAAACTCCCGCAATGAGGTAAAAGCAATCAGAAAAGTTGTTCCTGCAATCAATATAATTGTAGAAAGCATCACGATTACAAAGACATTTAGCCGTGTAAGTTTTATGACAAAGCGTTCCTCAAAGGTGTCTTCGTTCAGAACCACCAAACGATATTTGTGGAGCAGTTTCTTTGCAAATTTTTTTTCTTTTCTTTTTTCTGCCATTGAGAACAAAATTAATTAAAAATCGTTCAATTTTTGTTCCTATTGTTTTAAAGTTTGATTTTAACACATAAATTGAAGTTTTATCATTAACTTTACAACTTAAATAATAATGTTATGATATCAGCAAGTATATTTTTAATGGTTGGGCCCTGGCAAATTGTTATTGTTGTGGTCTTGGTTTTATTGCTTTTTGGTGGTAAGAAAATTCCAGAATTAATGCGCGGTTTAGGAAGTGGAATAAAGGAATTCAAGGATGCCAGTAAAGAGGAAACCGAGAAAAATCCATCAACGGATAGTAAAGAGTAAATTAATCAACATATAGAAAAAAAGCCAACATCAATGTTGGCTTTTTTGTTACTTAATTTTTACAGACCTTAAAATGGCTTCTAGTTCAAATATATGATCTCGCTTTTCTACTGAAGGCGCAAATACATAACCTTCGACCACGACATATCTATTATTAGCTTTATCTTCAATTGCGTAATTTATAAAAGGGCCAGACATAAATGCATTTTTCATATCCCAAATCCCTTTAGTTTCAATAGTAGGTTTCCCATCAATAGTCGTGTCAAAAACATAAGGCGCGTAGGCTTCTTCAGTAATCATGTAGGCACCTTCCACAGAACTTTGAATGTGAGCTTTTCCTATGGAATCTCTCATTCTGATGATATCTCCAACTGTGGTGCTATCACTCTTTCTGATTTGACT
>JBBSLN010000048.1:0-10102 GCA_038255205.1 Flavobacteriales bacterium | reverse complement strand
TACAAACTGGAGTTCGTTACAATCAGGTGATGGTCAATGCGGATTTTGCAGAAAACAACCAATACGTCAACTTGCCATTTGAAACGACAAAAATAAATGCGGGTGCCTTTACAGGAACAGCAGGTATCAGTTGGCTGCCTAGCGAGCTGATGGAATGGAAGTTTAATCTGTCCTCCGCCTTTAGAGCGCCCAATATCGATGATGTTGGAAAGGTGTTCGATTCTGAGCCCGGTTCAGTGGTGGTGCCAAATAATAATCTGAGACCAGAATATGCCTATGGCGGCGAATTGGGCTTAAAGCTCAATTTCGAGAACATTGTTGTTTTAGATGTTGCCACCTATTATACCTATTTAGATAACGCTTTGGTAAGAAGGCCTTTTAAACTCAATGGTGAATCCGAAATTCTGTATGATGGTGAGTTGAGCAATGTGCAGGCCATCCAGAATGCTGCAAAATCCAAGATATATGGTCTCGAAGCGGGTTTGCAATTCAATTTTTCCAAACACTTGAAATTGACGTCCCAATATAATATCATAGGAGGTGAAGAAGAAGATGATAATGGCGATATCAGTCCATTGCGCCATGCAGCGCCTAATTTTGGAAACACACATTTGGTATGGCACAATTCAAAATTTCAGATTGATGCATTTGCGGACTATAATAATGAGCTATCCTTCCATCAATTGGCGCCTTCAGAAACGGAAAAGGATTATCTCTATGCTTTGGATAGCAACGACAATCCGTATGCGCCTTCTTGGTACACTTTCAACTTAAGAACCCAATATAAGATTACCGACGCTGCAACCATTGTAGCCAGTCTCGAAAACATTACAGACCAACGATACAGACCTTATTCTTCTGGTCTTTCCGCTCCAGGACGGAACTTGATAGTGTCTTTAAAGTATAGTCTTTAAATAGAAAATGCCTCAACCGTTCAGTCGAGGCATTGTTTATAATTACACTCGTTTTAGAATTTGGTGCTTTCTAATTGAGTTTTTCCCCTTTTAGAATTTGGTGCTTTTAAATTGAATTTTTCTCCTTTGGAATTCGGTTCTTAAAATATTGTAATTTTCATTTCCGTTTCACCGCCCGCTTGCTAATCACCTGACCATTCGACAAGGTCACTTTGGCCATATAAGCCGCTCGACTTAAATTGGAAAGCTGATACACTTCAGAAGGACTGTTTCCTTTTAAGTTGTAAAGTGTTCTGCCAAGCATATCACTAATTTCAACTGATAGTATATTTAAATCGTTTCCAACAACGAACTTCACTTGACCAGATGGGAGCTCAATAATGCTCAAACCATTCGGTGTAATTTCATTTTCTAAGACTGAAAGCGACTGGTCTCTGAATGCAATTTCAAATCGGTTATTAAATTCACCGTTCTGAGAGCTAAAAATATAATCGGATGCTGAAAGATTAAAATTAAGACCCAACAAGTTGTCCTTTAAATAGACCGTATTCGCATTAAAAAACTCACCTTGAAAATCCGCAATGGATAATCTATAAGTGGTCGGTTGTGTGATCGACGTATAGAATCCTAAAGGAATGATTTCATCCAATGTTAAGCTATTTGGATGTTTTCCTTGGATGGCCAATTTTAAATCTTGATTTCCTTCGATTAGTGTATATATGATGCAATTGGCACCTGTGGAAAGATTTTTGGCAGCGTCATAATACATGCCGTCATTTCCGTCAGTGGCACCGTATACATATCCTACGAGAATCTGATTGAAGACCCCATTGTTCGAAGTCAAATTAATCCATAATTTGTTGTTAAGACTATTATTTTCTGAATTTCTAAAAAATTGACTATTGTTGTTGGTTACACGCATACTATTGTTAAAGGTCACGGTGGTGGTTTTTATATCACCATTCACTACCGTCGATGGCGCTGCATTCGCCATTGAAACAAAAAAACCTTGTCCTGAAGGAATAAAACGTGACGGTGGCACAAGATCGCCACCACCTGCTGTTTGACCCGTACCATTTATAATGGCATAATCTGATTGTGCAAAATTGAGATTCTGATTCCCATTAGTAGTCCCTGAAGGTGGAGTGTTTTGAGACCATAAAAATATTGCACCGTCAATTGACCCACTAGGCACATTCAGATTGAGGACGGTATTAGCTGCTAAAAAGTCATCGGCACTAATTGCTGAAGGATACGGGTTGCCAATGAAATTCCAGTTGTTGTCATTAGTTTCAGTATCATTTCTATAAATTGGAACAGTGATGATTCCGTTGTTAAAACGACCTTCAAACGTAAATTGGTATTGTGTGCCTGCTCCGATAAAGCCAATAGGGTCTAAAGTGGCGGCATATCCTACTCCAGGTGTCATGATCGTTCCTGCAGATACCAAGGTCCAATCGTCTCCATTATCATCAATGTCATCTTGACCTGGGAGCGCAGCATTGTTATTTCCCATTTCTTTATATGAGTCTTTAAAGTTGGCAGCATTGAATGAAAAACGTCTGTTTGGTTTTGATTCGGCTAAACCAGCACCTATAGTTTCCCCTACAACTGGTGAACTCCAATAAGTATATTCGTACCAGTTATTCAAAGGAGCTGTCAATTTTTCGACTATTATCCTATCCCTAGTGACTAAAACTGCTCCATTGACGAGTCCTGAATTATTGTTTTGTACAAATGCCCCTTTTGATTTTAGATTGATAGTACCATCTACGGTTACATTATTTTCAACCTCCACAAATTTATTGTCTTCGATGGTCAAGGTAAACCCTGAATTTATCAATAATTGACACGCGCTGAAACTCGGCCTATCATCTCCCAACACAGTCATATCGTAGTTACCATTGAGTATTGCAATGCTACCCATAGTAGGCGCCGTAGGCGACCATGAAACACCATCCCAGGTTGATTTTTGAACCTTAACTCTTACGGCGTTACTGGCTGTATAACATGTGGCTGCATCCTCCCTGACCTGGCAATAATATTGGTAGTTATCTAAATTCAGCGTACTTGAAATTGAAAGGGTCGATGTGTTGGCACCACTATAAACTCCGACATCATTTATGGCTGTCCATTCTGTTGCTGCTGGTAAAGTAGCAGAAACATACCACTGAAATGCCAGTGAAAAGCCACCGCTAAATCCTTCGGATGCGGTCACTGAAAGCGTTGCTGTCAAATCACAACTGGAAATAGGAGCTATAGGTTGAACAGTTACTGATGGTGGAATACCAACAGAAAAATCATAAATTTTAATATTACTATAGTCAACTGGTGTAAACGATTCCCAATCATTAGGGTTCCAACTTGTACTCGGCACAATAATTCCAGAATTTTTTCTACGATAGACATAATCCTTGGAAGTAATAGTGAAGGCATTTCCTGTCGTTTCTCCCCAAAGGTCAACCCAAGTTGCTCCTCTATAAAGTCTTATATGATCATCATCGTTGATACCGCCAGTTCCATTAAAGAAATTTGCTATATAGCCTCCTTCTGGAGATATGGCATCTGTACCTCCAATTGCCACAACTTTTACGGTATTATTGGCAATTGGCCCTGTTAAATTTATACTTGCGGTAGAAGTAGATGCCCCATTATTGTGAATTCTCAATTGATAGTTGAGAGCTCCCATATCAATAGAAGCTCCAGTTCCATTATAAATTTCAATATAGGAATGTGAGCCCGTTCCTTTGTCAGTTACCTCACTGATGAATAAGGAGGTAGGCAATGATCCTGAAGTGCCTTGGCAACTAGCGATTTGATTATTAATAATAGCAAAAAGCACTGAACTTTTACAGCCGATTTGATTCGTAACTTGGAGACTGCCAGTTGTGGCTCCAGAAGGCACAGTCACTTCAATTAAAGTTGAAGATAATACGCTTAACATGGTAACAGGAGTGCCATTGAAATTAGCAGTCGTGGCGCCGCCAAAATTTGTACCTTGAACAGTCACTACCGTACCAACGGGCCCATTAATTGGATTAATAGTTATTGCGCTTGCCGTGCAGTTGGCAGTTCCCCGTACGCCGAACGTATAAGGGTTTTCATCCGAATCATTATTAACCACAGTAATTGTCGAGATTCTCGGATTTGGAATAGTTGTAGCAGGAGCAAATGCAATTTCAAATTCAATAAAATTTCCAGGTGCTATTGTTGTTGGAAAAGTCACTGGCGAAATCACTGTAACAGGAAATTCACCAGCATTTGAAGAACTTATCGAATTCACCGTTAGATTTGCCGTGCCTTCATTATGGATATAAAATGTTTTTCCAGAAGACGTGTTGCCTATGGTTTCTGCTGCAAAAACGGTATTATAACCTGTGCTTGGACCTACTCCGTTTGGAATAGTACCAGTATTCGTATTTTTTCTAATATTTATTTCAGGAGCTACAACATTAACTACCCCAGAAATATAAGCTGTTCCATCCCAAAAGTTACCTGCGGTACCATTAGCTAAAATACCACCGTAAAGCCAGACACCGTTATTTAATTTAAAACGAGTGGCATAATAATAAGTCCCGGGTAAGGTAAGAGAGATACCCAAATTTGCTTGATATTCATCATTCTGTAAGCTGTTACAAGTATCTGTACAGCCTGAATTATAAGTAGTAGCAACCCAATTAGTCCAAGTATTAGGATTTGTGTTTGTGGTACTATAACCAATTTCAGCAACGATGCCAGCACCTCGACCAGACCCTGGAGTAACCCCTTCCTCGTAAACTTGTCCATAGACATCAAACGTGCCTCCTGGAGCAATAGTTCCTACTGATGGAAACTGTAAATTTGCAAAATCAACTGTATCCACACTCAAAACCCCACTCACATCATTTGTGCCATCCCAAAAACCATTTCCTCCACCCACATCATAACCACCATAACGATAAGGTCCTCCGCTTATTTGGAAACGGCTTGCATAATAATAGTTACCAGAAGACAACAAAGGACCAATGTTGGCAACATATTCGTCATGATTACCTGAATCAGTATTATAAGTTGCATTAACCCAATTGCCCATTGGCCAAGTACTGGGATCGCTGTTGGTTGTGCTATAACCAATCCAGCCACTAATACCAGCACCTTGTCCAGTAGCCTCTGTAACGCCGGCTTCATAAACTCGTGCATAAACATTGAAAGTTGAGTTAGCAGGGATATTTCCAGTTAATGGGAATTGTAAATTGCAATAATCAACGAAATTGGTTGAAATAGGAGTAACACTTCCATTAAAAGTAAAGTCATTTATGCTAAAAGTTCCAATTGACGCACTTGCTCCCCAACCATAAAGTCTAAATGTAATTGAACTAGTAACATTTTGGAATGAACCAGAAACTAAACTTATTGTTGTGCCTGCTATAGTTGGTATCCCTAAATTAGAAGCATAACCATCTACACTACTTCTAAACGCAAAACTTGTAGGGCCTGTGTCAGATGTTTGGCCGGTGTAAACAAAATTCGTGAAGTTAATTTGATATCCAGCATTCGGTACTAATGTAAACTCAAAATAAGCTGTAAAATCGATTGCAGGAGTATTCCAACTATTAGCATTGTATCTGTCATTAGCATTAGTGCCCAAAGCGCCAGCGCCACGGCCAATTCCAGAAACAGTTAAATTTGCAGCAACAGTTTGTCCGGTAGTATAAGGATTAGATAAATTAGGATTTGTTCCAGTGATAGGATTTGTTAATATTACCTGCCCAAACCCACAGAAAACAAAGCACAAGAATGCTACTAATACGAGGGAGTATTTTTTAATCATAGGGATAATTAATTAACGTCTGTTGCTAAATTTAGCGTGTAAATTTATATTAAATCAAGTCAATATCAACGGGTTGTGATTTCTAATTTATTAACAAATTGTTACTATTTTTGCGTATGCACACACAAAAATCCTATTCTGTTGATGAGACCTTAAAAAAATTGGAACATTATTGCAGTTATCAAGAACGCTGTCATAAAGAAGTGGTTGAAAAACTAAGGGCTATGCATATGATTCCGCAGGCCATCGATGTAATCGTGGTACATTTGCTCAATCACAATTTTTTAAATGAAGAACGGTTTGCAAATGCTTTTGTACGTGGAAAATTCAGAATCAAAAAATGGGGAAAATATCGCATTTCTAGAGAATTGAAACAACGCGATATCAGCAAAATCCTTATCAATTCTGCCTTAAAACAGATTACGGATATTGACTATCTAGCGACCTTTCACGAACTGGCAGAAAAAAAAGCGGATACCATTAAAGAAACCAATCCCCAAAAAAAGAAAAAGAAGCTTGCGGATTATTTACTGTATCGAGGTTGGGAAAGCCATTTGGTTTATGATAAGGTGAATGAACTTTGTTAAATTACGATTTACGATTTACGAATTTGGAATTTGGAATTTGGAATTTCAGAATTGAATGTTGAGGTCTCGCACAACCCAAAACAAACATTAAAACTACAACAGCACTCCATATATACTCCCTACATAAGCCGTAGTTGGCTGCACGATTACAAGTAACAAAAAATGCCTTTTAGGTCTTCCTAAAAAGCATTGGATGTTAATACGATTATATGGTCTTACAAGTTAAAAACAGCACCAAGATTGACGACAAACTGATTATGTATGTAGTCTGCTGGTCTCAAATCATTGACGTCATATTTCGCAATTGGAAATACGGCTTCAGTAAACACCCCAAAACCTTCAGAAAAGAAGTAACGGGCGCCCAAATGACCACCAAAGTTCTTTAAGCTTAAGTTCAATCCCGGGTATATGTCAAAATTTTCATCCAATCCTATGACGCTACCCAAATGGGCATTGAACCGTGCTTTGATATCAAATCGGTCCCCAAAGTCAGCATCAATGGCATCATCGACGCCCAAGGCATATGTTGAAGACACTCCTACTGATATATTTTCTCCGAGACCATAGTCGTAGCTTAAGTTGATACCGGTGGCAGCATCCTGTATGTTGGCGCCTATTTGTAATTTATTGTCCATACTTCCCTTAAAGGCTTGGGCATTAACTAATGATGCTGTTAAAATGGCTGTTAATACAATTAATTTTTTCATGTTCATCTCAATTTTTTGGGTTGGCGCAAAGATATTATAAGTTTTTAAAACACGCTAGTTTTATTTTAAACTCGCATGCGTACGTTTGATGGCTTCTTCGTTTTTCCAATCAATCCATTTCTGCCCTTTGAGGCGACGCATCAAATTGTCATAATGACGCATGATCACTATATTATAAACGGCTTGCCCAAAGTTTTTTGGATTTCGCGCAATGGCTCTTAAACTCATGGCGAATCCAGGTGTTAGGTATTTCATATAATGCCAATAACCTTCTGGAATATAGAGTACTTCACCATGGTTCAATTCTGTGATGTGCCCTGTTGCATTTTTAAGCGCTGGCCATTTCTCAAAATCCGGATCTGAAAAATCGATGTCTTCGCGGGTAATCAGCGAATGTGGTATTTTATAAAGGTGTTTATTTTGGGATTGATCAAACAGGATGCATTGTTTCTTACCTTCAAAATGAAAATGAAAAATATTGGCAAGATCAATATCGTAATGCATGAAGGTATGCGAATTAGTGCCTCCAAAAAACAACATAGGCAAGCCTTTCATCAATTTCAAGCCAAAATCTGGATAGGTGTAATCTTTTTGTAGCTGCGGAACTTCCTTTAAGGCATTCCAAAGAAAAATTCGGAATTTAGTAGGTTCACGTTTCAATAAATCGATGTAATCACGCATCTTCATCTTGGCGTGAGGCTCATTGAAACCGTCCTTGTGATCTACTGGTCTGTCATCATAAAGCGGCACGATTTTATCACCAGCTGTTTTTTTTATATAGTCCAGAGACCATTTGTCATAAGCTGGCCAATCTTCGATATAGCGCTCAATGACCACAGGTTTCTGGGGCTTAAAGTAGTGCTCTATAAAATCCTCTTTGGTAATCGTCTTTACGCGAGGGATGTCTTGTAGGTCTAATGCCAAAGTATTCTGATTTTAGCGAACAAAGTTAAGAAAAGGTTATGATAATTTTTAAAACCAATGTTAAATGTTTGGGTGTTCCGCTCCTTCTCTAAAGCTACGGAGCGACAGGCTTCCTGACTGACGGCAGGCAGGTCGACTGTATTTTTTTTGCTCAAATATTGGTAAAAAAAGTATGTCGCCTGAATCCTTAACACAATTATCTAGCAACTTTTGAATTTAGTTTGGTAAGCTCATTCCGCTCAATGAGTGATTCGGTCGTGTCTATAATGGTATTTCACCCAGGGATTGGTACTGCAAATCTGTTAGTTCCACCGTAATGGTTTTTGCCTTTTTTAAAAATGCTCTTTGAGGGTTTAAAGCCAGTATCTCAAACATCTTCGTTCATAACCGCTTGCGGACAATTACTGCAATCTTCAGGACAATCATCCGCTTTTATGGTCAGCAGTGTCGATACCTGAACGATGTTCGGGACGTGGTGTAAAGGATGTATGGTCGAAGCTTCCTAAAGCAACTCCATACAAGGTTCTAAATATCGAGGATTGCTCTACTAATTCAGTCATAATTATGCTACTCATAAATTTAGCTGCATGGTTTGTATGTCAAAAACACAAAATAGAGTTTACTATTCTAAAACTAATTGCCTTCCAAGTTCTGCTAAAAATGGAATGCCCACAGAATCATATTCATAAACATTATCATTAAAAATTCTGTCCTTGTTGACATGAATGGTTGCTGTGATAAGATATTCTTTCTTTGTCCTTTCATTCACAATATAGGCACAATCGATAAGATACCCATAAGCATCCCCCACTTTATTGTAGATTTTTATATGGTTCGGAATAGGCTCCTTGGTATCTCCAAATATTAAGAATTTTACATAACTCTCATAATATTCTCCTGAATTGTACCCTGCTTCCCTGGGAAGGATCTTCATCATTTGAATCAAAAATTGACGATCGTCTTCGGATAAATGAAATTGTTTTTCCTTTGAATATAATTCGGGAAATAGCAACTGCTTCATAATGTTATGAAGTGAGGTTATCGGCAAATAGTTTTTTCTCGAAAAATCCATAGGTTGCTTTACCAAGCTGTCTCCAACCATAAATCCAATACCTTTTTTTACGTTTTTTAATTTTAAAGGTTCAATGCTATCATTGGTGATAGGTACAGTTTTAAAAATAAGCCTGTCATTTTTATAGAAATTGAGCGGTTTGGTTATGAGTGCATCGGCATTGGGAACGGAAAGGCGATGTACAATCTGTGAAGTGATCCCTTTGTCATGTAAGCGTTTGTTGATGTAGTCCTTACCCAGATATTCAAACAAAAGGTTGTAAGCATCATTATCGCTTACGGCAAAAATCTTCTTGATTTCATTGGAAAATGTGGTTCTAATACTATCATTTCCTACGACAAATTCAGTATTTCGATCTATAAGATTGTTTTCATTGAGTTTCTCCAAAGTTAAGATGGCAATAGGAAATTTTACAGAACTCGCCGGATAGAAATAGCTGTTGTCGTCAACCTGAAAGCTATCCTCTTTAAATGTAACCTTACCATCAGAGTCTCGAATTACTTCCGAATATAAAATTTGTACTTCGTAAGCTCCCATATCATTTTTGACCTTGATAATTTTTTCATTTGGAGCGTTTAAGGCTTTTTTTATTGGGCTGGATGAAGCGCAACCCAACACTAATATAATTAAGAAAAAAGTGATGTGTTTCATTAAACTTAAGTTTGCGATGGTCTCGATTCTATAAAAGTACTGAAAAGGAGTGTATTATTTGGAAAACAATATGCAAACCGCATTCCCACCAAAACCAGCGGTTTTGACCATCATGTTTTTGACGGCTTCTTTGCTTCTAAAAATGGAATTGAAATAAATTCTTGATGCTTTCCATTAAATGTAGCATAATCATCATAACTCCCTAAACGAATTTAGATATCTCTCAAAGTCTTCATCTTGAACAAATCTCAATTTAGAATTCGTCAGTCGTTTTTAGAATCGGTTTTCTTTTTGGATTCCGCCGCCGGAACTTTATCTTCGGTGTCTTTACCTTTTAAATATTCAGGCAATTCCATTCCTGCCATATTAAACATTTCCTGTAATGGTGGCACTGATTTGTACATTCCCGAAAGGAAATTGGCTGTGGAGGTTTTTCC
>JBBSLN010000047.1:0-10133 GCA_038255205.1 Flavobacteriales bacterium | reverse complement strand
GTTCTGATTGATTGGAACCCTGAATATGTGTATCTCGATGTATTCGATGGCGACCGCGAAAAAATGAAATGGTTTTTTGACCATATCTGTACGAGTGACTGGAACGAAAACCAAGACGCTGGTCATCCGCTGTCAAAAGCAACTGAAGAGCGGATTGCAATGTTTCCCGAACACGAAGAACTTATTCAAATGTATTATGGTCGATGGGAAGAGATGCTAGGTGAATCTATAGAGGAAACCGTTATAATTCTCAAAAAACTTATTGATTCAAAAAAATATAAAGTTGTGGCTTTGACCAATTGGAGCCATGAAACCTTCCCAGTGGCTTTGAAAAAATTTGATTTCTTGCATTCGTTTGAAGGGATTGTGGTATCTGGTGAGGAAAAAACCAGAAAGCCGTTTATTGATATTTATGAATTGACCTTAAATCGTTTCAAAATAGAGGCCGAACATGCCGTGTTTATCGATGATAATTTAAGAAATATTGATGCTGCAAATTCTTTGGGAATTAATGGTATTCATTTTAAAACGCCAGCGTTGCTAAAAGAACAGCTTAAAGATTATGGTGTTTTTGTTGATTAAACAACTGTATTCCAATTATATCCTGATTTGTAAGTTCTAATAAATTTTAATTTTCTTGTTTTTGCTAATTATTTCATTAGATTTGGTTGTCCCAAAAAACTAATAGCCTATCCTAATGATTGTAATTTATCACAACCCCAATTGCAGTAAATCTCGAGAATCCCTTGAGATTCTTGAAACTTCAAAAGCGGATATCCAGATTATCAAATATCTTGATGCACCCCTCAAAACCGAAAAACTCGTGAAAATCTTAAAGCTTCTCAAAATAAAGCCTATTGATTTAATTCGTCAAAATGAAACCACATGGAAAGACCATTTTAAGGACTTGGATTTTACAGACGATGAGTTGATTGAAGTCATGGTTGAATATCCCCAACTTATAGAGCGACCAATTGTTATCAACGGTGACAAAGCAGTCATTGGTCGACCTCCGACAAAAATCCTGGATATTTTTTAGTTGTTTTCTTTAACACAACTTTAACCTCATAACTTTAAACCGAGCCTTATTTTTGTAGTCTTATTATAATAGGACTCCATTATGTATTTAAAAATGTTTAAAGTATTTCTAATAATTTTCATGTTTTGCTCAATTCCTGTGGTAGCGCAGAATAAAGACGATGCTCAAAAGCAGAGAGAAGAATTAGAAAAAAAAGTTCAGGAAAAACTTACCGAACGCATTCAATCGTTTATAGGCCAACTCGAAATTGATGATTTTCAAAAAGAGATCATAAAGCAGAAATTGCATTCCTACTACGTAGAGCTAAAGGCTATTCATATGAACACTAGTTTAAAGTATTTTGAACGTGATGAAAAGTTTACATCATTAAATAATTCACATTTTACAGATATTAACAACATGGTTTCTGAAGAAACTATGACCCAAATCGACGTATTTATCAAAGATGCTGGAAGCACATTGGAAAAGGAAAAAAAGAAGAAAAAGAAAAATAAAGATCAATGACCCATTTATTAAAGTTGCTACTACTATCGTCATTTATATTCGGGTCAACAACTGTTTATGCTCAAAATGAAATTACAATTACTGGAAAGGTAATTGATAAAGATGTCAATCAACCTTTAGAATATGCTACTATTGCGTTTTTTAGTACAAAAGAGAATAAAATAATTACAGGTGGCATTTCCGATTTGGAAGGGAATTTCTCAATACCTGTTCCGCCAGGAACCTACGATATAACCGTTGAATATATTTCCTATACAAAAAAAACCATACCTAATCGGGTTTTAAAAGAAAATACAAATTTGGGTGTTTTGGGAATTGGTATAGACCCCCAGGCGCTGGGCGAGGTAAGTATCATCGCTGAGCGTACGACTGTTGAAATAAAACTCGATAAAAAAATATACAACGTAGGTAAGGATTTGACTGTTAGAGGCGGAACGGTGAGTGATGTACTTGACAATGTCCCCTCTGTTTCAGTGGATGTCGAAGGCAATGTATCTTTAAGGGGAAATGATAACGTTACCATTCTTATTAACGGTAAGCCTTCGGGATTGGTGGGATTAAATTCTACAGATGCTTTACGTCAGCTTCCAGCGGAATCCATTGAGCGAGTTGAAGTTATTACCTCACCTTCCGCGCGTTATGATGCATCTGGGACAGCGGGTATATTAAACATTATACTTCGAAGAAGTAAATTGCAAGGTCTTAACGGAGCCATTACAGCAAATGCAGGATATCCAACGACTGCAGGCATTTCTGGCAATATTAATTACAGAACAGGAGATTTTAATTTTTTTAATACAACCGGATATAGTTATCGGGAATCTCCTGGTAATTCTTTAACAGAAACAGAATATTTCAACGGAGATAACCCAAGTACATTTTTAAATGAAATGCGTGGATTTGACCGCCAAAATCTGGGATTTACAACAAATGTTGGCGTGGAATGGTATGTAAACGATTCGGCTTCCATCACGACATCTTTCGTGTATAGAAATAGTGATGAAGAGAATACTACTATTAATACAATCGATAGAGTAAATTCTGATGGAAGTCTTATTTCTCGTTCTTTACGTATTGACCCAGAAAAGCAAGATGACAAAACCGTACAATATTCCTTGAATTATAACAAACAATTTGGCGGAAACAGCCAACATATATTAACATTTGATTTTCAGTATGAAAAAAGCGATGAGAGCGAAAAATCATCTATTTTAGACAGTACGCCAGAACGGGTACAAACGATTGAATCTCAAGATGAAGTTTTATTACAGTCTGATTATGTGCTTCCAATAGGAGACGTCAGCCAGATTGAAATGGGTTATCGAGGTGACTTTAGTAATTTGGACACAGATTACACATTAGAGTTTGATCAAAATGGAGAATTTGTTCTTGATACAGATGTAAGCAATAACTTGATATTTAAACAACAAGTGAATGCCGTTTATTCACAATTTGGTAGCAAGATTAAAGAGAAGTTTTCTTATTTATTGGGTTTACGTATGGAATCCACTCGTATAACTATTGAACAAATGACCACCAATGATTTTGATAGAAAGAACTATGTAGGTTTATTTCCGACCGTTAACCTTGGTTATGAGATTGACAAAGATCAAAGCATACAGTTAGGCTACAATAGAAGAATCAGTCGTCCAAGATCACGCTTTATCAACCCATTCCCATCAAGAAGTAGTGCTTCTAAT
Source organism: Flavobacteriales bacterium (assembly GCA_038255205.1). Classification (GTDB taxonomy): domain Bacteria; phylum Bacteroidota; class Bacteroidia; order Flavobacteriales; family Flavobacteriaceae; genus JBPOFM01. The sequence continues at coordinate 6,890 of JBBSLN010000047.1, read as the reverse complement.
TTATTTCAAGGAAATCCTGATATTGACCCGAGCTATTCAAATCAAATCGATTTTGGATACCTTAATAAATTTGGTAAGGTTACATTAAATTCATCAATCTATTATTCGAGAGCAACGGATGTTTTCACATTTATCAGTGAAGATACTGGTGATACTGTAATCATTGGAGATACTGAAGTGCCCGTGATTAGACGTACGCCCATAAATCTCGCGACAAATGATCGTTACGGGTTTGAATTCACATTGACCTACAGGCAATCCAAAAAATGGAATCTAAACGGAAACTTTAATCTCTTTAAATCTATAACAGAAGGTTTCTACAATGGAACTGATTTTGGCGCAGACAATTTAAGTTGGTTTGTACGATTGAATAATAAATACACGCTACCTGGAAACATCGATTGGCAGACAAGAATATTCTACGGTGGTCCAAGTGAAGATGCCCAAAACAAGCGCAAAGGAATCTTCTCTACAGACTTGGCTTTTAGTAAGGACCTATTCAAGGATCAAGCATCCATTGCATTTAATGTGAGTGATGTTTTTAATAGCAGGAAACGTATAATAGAATCCTTTACACCTACGTTCAATAGTTATGCTGAATTCCAGTGGAGAGAACGCAGTTTCAACGTGTCGTTTACTTATCGCTTCAACCAGCAGAAGAAACAACAGCGTGGCGAGCGTGGTGAAAATGGTGGCGGTGATTATGATTTTGAAGGATAAATAAATTAACGATTAACGAATTTTGAATTTTGAATGAACTTATACAATAAAAAAAAGCTGCTTCATATCTTGAAACAGCTTATTTTATATCCATGAAACTCTAATTAATGAGTCTTTCCTTCTCTTTTTGCTTTGCGTTCTGCTCGCATTTCGTTAAAACGCTCAATAGATGAACCAAAAATCCAATAAGGGACCACAAAGGTAATTAAGAAAATCATTAACCAAAAACCAATGGTTAATATGGTCAAAAAAGCTAAAAATCCTAAATATTGGTCAAATTCAAACATGATAAAAGTTATTTTTTATAATTGAAGCAAAGATAATAGAAACGATTTTGTTATACAAGAACCAAATTAAGATTTATTAACAGTGTTTTCAAGAATCCTGACTAATTTAAATAAATATTCGACACCAATTGAGAATCATTCGGGTGATCGCTCCCTCCTTTTTCTTCAATGGTAATATTTAATGATTCCGCACTATCTATGTAAGTCATCGCTAACATATCGCTACTCTTATGGATAATTCCTATTTTAATCATAACACCTTCAACGTCTGCCCACATTTGATAATCATGTTCATCATCTAATTCAGGAAGATCTTTGGTATTGATAACAACCGATTTTTTCACGTTATTAACATAACCTACAACCCTTGCTTCAGGCAACAATTTGTTTCCTTTTAAAACTGCTTGCTGGTATCTATATTATTAATTATTTCATACCAATTGTTATCTCTTCAAGGGAAGCGTTTAATTCATCAACTTGACTGTTTATGTTTATATTTTCTTCCAAAACAACCTTAAATTCTTCATTCAAGGAATTCAACTCTTGGAAGCAAATAGTTATAACCTATTAATAGAAGCGCTGCAATACACGCCGCAATCCAAAAGTAATATTTATTGGATTTCGTAGGACCTACAGGAATCGTTTTGATTTTGCATTTAGGTATTTCACTTTATAACTCATTCTTGACAGATTCAGGAACATCAATACCATTTTCAAAAGCAAGGTGTTCAAAACTTGATTCTATTTCTGCCAGCAATTCTTGAAGATCCGAATGTTGACAAATGATGCCTTCGCAAAAATTGATGGTGCAACCCTGAACTCTTTATCGGAGCCAAAAAACCAGGAAGCATTGGCAAATACTCTTACATGTCATGTCGTTGCTGGTAAATTAACCGCAAAAGATGTAGTGACTGCTTTGGAACAAGATATACGAAAAGTAGAATTAAATGCATTAAACGAACAAATATTGAACGTAATGCTGAAAGATGGTAAAATATGGCTGAAAGACCAACCCGGAAATTACAGTGAAATTACCGCGACTGACGTAATGGGTAGTAACGGCGAAATTCACGTGATTGATAGTGTAGTGATGCCTATATAAATTGTGATAAACTGCTATGTAAAGGAAAAAAGGCATTTACACTTGAAGATGCCTATTTAATATTCAATAACTGGTTGATTGAAATAAACTTCATAATCAATTACACCTATTCACTATTTCACTAAATTTGTTAAACGTCAATTCGGCCATTATGAAAACTATACTCCTTAAATTAAGCTTGTTAACTTTTATTTTACTCTTTCCTAATACATTCGATTCAGAACAGCCCAATATCAAAAATCAAGATTTTCAAGGTAGAGCCTTTTATATTTCGAAATCTAAAATGGATTTGGGTAATTGGGGTGCTCGAATGAGTGAAGGACAAAAAAAAGAGATAGAAGCCAGAATGAAAAACAGGCTTGAAAAAACGTATATTTTGAATTTCAATAAAGAAGAATCAGTATTTGAAGAAGACGAGAAACTAGATGCTATTTCTGGCGCCACGGATTCTTGGGGCAAAAATTTTGCTCCTGGTGAACAATATAAAAATGTAAAAAGCAATACTCAAGTTCAAAATCAGGAGTTTTATGGTAAGCAGTTTTTAGTAAAAGACCAATTACAACCTATCGAATGGAAAATGGGCGGTGAGACAAAACAAATAGGAAATTATATGTGTTTTAAAGCAACAGCCTCTGTTCCAACGAACGACCTCACCTGGTATTCATTTTCTTGGGATAAACTACGCAATAATGAAAATGAAGCTGAAACCACTAATGGTGAAACAGAAAATAACTCAATTGCCATGACCGAAGTTGAAGCATGGTATACGCCACAAGTTCCTGTAGGTCATGGCCCTTCAGAATATTGGGGACTTCCTGGATTGATTCTTGAAGTAAGTGCTGGTAATACCACGATGTTATGTTCTAAATTAATAATCAATCCAGAATCTAAAATAAAAATTGAAGCACCTGAAAAAGGCAAAGTAGTTACAAAGAGAGAATATCAGGAAATAATAATTGGTAAGATGCAAGAGTTTCGTGATAATCGCATGGGGAGAGGGCGCGGGTGAAAATTTGCTGTTTAAATTGTTTTGTTTTTGGATAAGATACGGTCTGGCTTAGTTTAATTTCAGACATTTTAAATTGCTCAAGCCATCCGTTAATGGAAGTTAATTTTAAAATCTCACATTTTCAACCGGTTTCTTTTACTATTTCAAAATGCTTTCTAACAAAAGTTGACAACTAAAATCAAATTCCCCATCAGATTCACCTCTAAAAAACATAACTTTGTGAGATACTTAATTATCTAGAATTTTATGGATTACAGAATTGAAAAAGACACCATGGGCGAAGTAAAAGTGCCTGCGGATAAACTTTGGGGTGCACAGACCGAACGTTCCCGAAATAACTTTAAAATCGGTAGGCCTGCATCAATGCCTCTCGAGATTATCTATGGCTTTGCATATCTCAAAAAAGCAGCCGCCTTCACAAACTGTGAATTAGCAGGTCTTCCCATCGAAAAACGTGATTTAATAGCAAAAGTCTGCGACGAAATCCTAGAAGGCAAACATGACGACCAATTTCCACTCGTTATTTGGCAAACAGGCTCTGGTACACAGAGCAATATGAACGTCAACGAAGTTATCGCCAACCGAGCGCAACAACTGGAAGGCAAGAAGATAGGTGAAGGTGAAGCAGTCCTCAAAGCAAATGACGATGTCAATAAATCTCAATCCTCAAATGACACATTCCCTACCGGCATGCACATTGCAATTTACAAGAAAGTAGTTGAAAATACCATGCGCGGTGTGATTCAATTAAGAAACACCCTCCATAAGAAATCTGGCGAATTCAAAAATGTTGTTAAAATAGGAAGAACCCACTTAATGGATGCGACGCCTATTACGTTAGGTCAAGAGATTTCTGGTTACGTAGCCCAATTGGACCATGGTATGAAAGCATTACAAAATACCTTACCCCATTTAAGCGAATTGGCGCTTGGTGGTACAGCAGTTGGTACAGGTTTGAATACACCGAAAGGTTATTCAAAACGTGTGGCTGAATACATTGCAAAATTTACGGAATTACCCTTTGTGACCGCTCCAAACAAGTTCGAAGCTTTGGCTGCGCACGATGCATTAGTAGAAACACATGGCGCCTTAAAACAATTGGCTGTCAGTTTAAATAAAATTGCCAATGATATTCGAATGATGGCTTCAGGGCCACGAAGTGGTATTGGTGAAATTATAATTCCTGCAAATGAACCTGGAAGTTCTATCATGCCGGGAAAAGTAAACCCAACACAATGTGAAGCGTTGACGATGGTTTGCGCTCAAGTTATGGGAAATGATGTGGCAGTAACAGTAGGCGGCACACAAGGTCATTACGAATTAAATGTTTTTAAACCAATGATGGCAGCGAACGTTTTGGAATCGGCCCGATTGTTAGGCGATGCCTGTGCAAGTTTTGATGAACATTGCGCGCAGGGAATTGAACCGAACCATGAAGTCATTAAGCAATTGCTAAATAATTCATTGATGTTGGTGACTGCGTTAAATACCAAAATCGGTTATTACAAGGCTGCGGAAATTGCCAATACAGCGCATAAAAATGGCACTACTTTAAAAGAAGAAGCCATCAATTTGGGTTATGTTACAGCTGAAGATTATGATGCTTGGGTGAAACCAGAAGATATGGTTGGTGGCATGAAATAATATATAAGTAAAAGAAAATTGATATATTAGCATTTAACAAAAACAAATACTATGAAAAAAACTCTACTCACTTCCATTTTAGTATTCACTGTATCTTACCTTAACGCACAAACTACTTTTGGTCCAAAACAGACCATAAACGCGAATACGGGAAATGATCCTTTTGCAATTGCTTCTGGTTTTATCGATGGTGATGCTTTCGCAGATATTATAACGGCAACTACACTTACCAATCAATTGGTTTGGTATAAAAATAATGCTGATGGGACTTTTACCGCACAGCCTAACATTACAAATACCATCAGTTTTGTCGGAAGTATAATGCTTGTTGATTTAAACAATGATACCTTCTTGGATGTATTGGTGTCTGCCTATTCAAGTAATTCTGTTACTTGGTACGCTAATGATGGTGCCGGAAATTTTGGCGCAGAACAACTAATTGGTACTGTCAATGGTGCTAGTGGACTTGCAACAGGAACCATTGATGCTGGCTCGACAATCGATGTGGCGGTAACATCTTATGATGGCAATAACGTCGTTTGGTTTGCAAATGATGGAACAGGGACTTTTGGAAGTGCTAACATAATAGACAATACATTAACAGCTCCAGGAACCATAGATTTAAAAGATATTGATGGTGATGGTGATTTAGATGCTTTAGTGTCTACAGCTTTAGGGTCAGGAAATGTGGATTTACTGCAAATATTTAGAAATGATTTAGTTCCAGGTGGGACGGTTAACTACATCAAGGATGCTATGCCTGTAACAACAGGGAAAAACTTTTTTGCAAATGCCATTTTTGAAGATCTTGATGGTGATTCTGATTTCGATATTCTAGCTACTGAACTCGGTACAACCACTGGATCAGGCAAATTTTATCGATACGAAAACAATGGTTCGGGATTTACTCAAAACCTCATAACAACAACAGTTGGAAATCCTTCGACCGTTTTATTTGAAGATTTGGATGATGATGGTTTAAAAGATATAGTATTGAGTAGTGGAACTGCAGGTGCCGGCAACGATATAGTTTGGTTTAAAAACAATGGTGCTGGTATTTTTGACCCTGAACTGGTAATAGATGCAACTCAAAGTAACACTTTTGTAATGACCATTGTCGATTTGGATAATGACGATGATTTAGATATTGCGTCGCTCTCTTATAATCAGGATGATTTGAATTGGTTTGAAAACTTAAAATACACATTGAGCACAGATGAATTTTCGTTACATCAAATAAGTATTTATCCCAATCCCACAAAAAACACACTAAACTTTAGAGGTATCACAAATACCATCGCCGTTTCTGTTTATGATAGCGTAGGAAGGGAAGTTTTAAATTCCACATTAACAATGAATCAATCACTTGAAGTTTCTGAACTTAATAGTGGTATATACTTGTTAAAATTTGAAGGGACAAATTCAACTTTCAAATTCATAAAACAATAATCAACACCTAAAAAATTATATAAAAGCAGGTGGGGAAATTTTCATCTGCTTTTTTTATTCTAAACACTGATATGACCGTCTATAAAAAAGCAATCCTTATAAGTCTATTTGCGAGTTTCTTTGGAATAAATGTATATTCCCAGACAAGTTTTACAAAAACCCAATCAATTGCCCTTCCGCTACCTGAAGGAAACGCGCCTTACAATATAAAATCTGGTCTGATTGATAATGACAACTTTCCAGACCTTGTCGTAAGCACTACTTTAGGAAACTCGGTCTTTTGGTTGAAAAATGATGGTGCTGGAAATTTTATACTCCAACTTCCTGCTTTTGCCACTCTTAACAATGCTGGAGGAGTAGCCATTGCAGATATTAATGGTGACGGATTCAATGATGTCGTTTCAACTTCTTATGACGATGGAAAATTAGTGTGGTTTGCAAATGATGGTTTGGGTAATTTTGGTACGGAACAGATTATTTCTTCAACAATAATCGGTCCAAGTCAAGTTTACGTAAGGAAGATCGATGCGGACAATACTTTGGATGTTTGTGTTTCTGCATACAGTGGCAACGAAGTCATTTGGTTTGCCAATAATGGTGCTGGCGTATTTGGAACAAAAAACATCATTAACAATACTATAATTAGTCCTGGTGCTTATGCCATGGATGATATTGATGG
>JBBSLN010000046.1:0-10174 GCA_038255205.1 Flavobacteriales bacterium | reverse complement strand
TGCTTTATCACCAACAACGGTTTTTATACCATCTAAAAAAGCATTTGATTTCTCTTGATTTGTGGCAACTGACCATGTTCCAGCCATATTCACGCTGTTATTTGCCAATGGGCCTATCAAAGCAATTGTTCCTGCTTTTTTAAGTGGTAATGCATTATTTTCATTTTTCAAAAGCACCATGGATTCAGATGCTACTTTTCTTGCAAACGCTCTATTTTCAGTTGTGAAAATATCTTTTTGAGGCCTGTCGACATCGCAGTATCTGTAAGGGTCATCGAACAATCCCAATTTATATTTGGCGATTAAAATTCGTTTTACGGCAGCATCCACAGTGGCTTCTGAAACTTTTCCTTCTTGTACTGATTTTTGTATTGTATTCAGAAATCCTCCACTTACCATGTCCATATCGCTACCCGCTTTCAACGCTTGGGCAGATACTTGCTGAAAATCTCCTACTCCGTGATACATCATCTCTTCAATACCTGTGTAATCAGTGACTACGAAACCATTGAACCCCCAATCGTCACGCAATAAATCCGTAAGTAACCATTTATTTCCAGTAGCTGGAATGCCATCTATTTCGTTAAAAGACGCCATAACGGTTTCAACACCTGCATCGATAGCTGCTTTGTAAGGTGGAAGGTATTCGTTATACATTCTGATTTTGCTCATATCTACCGTGTTGTAGTCACGACCGGCTTCTGGAGCACCATACAAAGCGAAATGCTTGACGCAAGCTAACAACGTCGTATTGCTCGACAAATCGTCACCTTGATAGCCTTTGACCATAGCCTTGGCGATTTCACTACCCAAAAAAGGGTCTTCACCAGAACCTTCGGACACACGTCCCCATCTTGGGTCACGAGAAATATCCACCATTGGCGAAAAGGTCCAATTGATACCATCTGCACTTGCTTCCACCGCAGCCATTCGTGCTGTTTTCTCAATCATTTCCATATCCCAAGAACTCGATAATCCCAGCGGTATCGGAAACGTTGTTTCGTAACCGTGAATGACATCCATGGCGAATAACAAGGGGATTTTCAATCTGGTCTTTTCAACTGCGATTTTTTGAACATCCTTAATTTTTGCAAGCGATTTTATATTGAACAGTCCTCCGACCTTTCCTTCTTCAATTTTTTTTGCTATGTCAGAACTTTTAGCTTGGCCCGTAGTAATATCCCCAGAAGACGGAAGGTTGAGTTGGCCCAATTTTTCGTCCAGTGTCATCAATTTTATGATGGAGTCAGCCTTTTGCTCATAAGATAACTTCTTAGCAACTTGTGTTTGTGCCTGAAAAGAATTACATGATAAAAGTGCAGCTCCAAAGAGACTTAAAATAGTAGTTTTGATGGTGATTCGAATCATTGTTTAATTTTAGAGTTAGAAAAAAGCCATGGTATTAGTTCTGATTCAGCAAATGCCGAATCCCAGCTATTGTGGTTGTCTTTTGCGTAAAGTGAAAAATTTGGTTTACCGCCAAATCTAAGAAGCCCTGCTACCATTTCCACGGATGCTTGAGGATTTACCACATCATCATTCGCTCCGTGAAAAATCCACATGGGGACTGTCTTGGCATATTTTTCTGTCGCTTCTGGATTTCCAGCGCCACAAATAGCAAAAGCAGCAGCGAACATTTCGGGCTTTCTATATAGTATTTCAAAAGTTCCCATGCCTCCCATGGAAAGGCCGCCAACGTAGATTTGCTTTTTGTCTACGTATGATTTAAAGGCCATATCCTCCATCAATTTCATGACCAAAGTCATTGCTGTGGTTGGCTCGATATCCAATGGAAAATTTAAGGTAATGGGTCTGGTACTTCTATCAACGGTCGCATTTGCCCAATAATCTTTTTGTGGACATTGGGGAAAAATAACGACCGCTGGAAATGAGTCTCTATTTTTAACGAATAATTCACTTCCGTGGGTTAACTGTTTTGCATTATCGCTGCCTCTTTCACCCGCTCCATGAAGAAATAAAACCAATGGATACTGTTTTGATTTGTCAAAATCCTTTGGTAAAAGCATTCGATAGCTTAAGGTATCATTGCCAACTATATAGTGTTCTTTAGAAAATAAAGCTTGATTTTGCGAATGCAATCTATTTGTTCCAATTAAAGAAATTAAAATAATTAATATGACACTCACTTTTTTCATTTTGAAAATTTAATAGTTGAAACCCAAAATGTCCAAACCATTTTGAACATCTTCATTTTGCATGAATAAATTCCATAGTAAACCAGTTCTATGATTTTCAATCATGATGATTTGTGGTCCTTGGTCGATTGCCAAATAAGCATTTGCAACCCAGTAATTATTATCTGGACTAAAGGCGTCATAGAATCCTGCAGGACCCAATAGAATATCTTTTTTACTATAAAAGAAATGCATCGCCGCTAATGATTTTTCAGGCGTATATGGAATCGAACTAATCGCAGCTGTTGGTGAAATAATACCTGGGTCATTTCCTGGTCTATGTGCGTTGTATCCAATGGTACCATCAGGATTCCGAGAATAACTTGCCGTCAAACCCCAACAATTAGGGCCATAATCGGTATGGTTTTGAGGATTTACCACACAATATTGGTAATTAATGGTAGTATGATTAAAGTTGACATCCCAATAGTTTGCATATTGATCGGATAAATTAGTTGGATTCAAACCTAAATAAGAATAATGTGCAAAAAACAATGGGCCTCCAAACTGTGGTGAACCAGCGTGATTTAAAATGAGTGGAAATCCGTATTGGGTATTTGCAGACACGATAGCGCCATTATTTGCCCAGCCATCAGTATATGCCTCCATTGTGATAGCATGATCAGGTGAGGCAGCGGCTAGAACATAGGTAATCAATGTTTCGTTATAACCTCTTAATTTTAAATTGATATCAAATCCAAAATTGGGACTCCAATGCCAAAATAAAGCATTCTGACCTTGAGTATACCAATTCCATTCGACGCCTTTCCATAGTACGTCTGCTTTATTGGCTAACGCCATTTCCTCTGTTGAGCCGTTTTTAAAATACTCCTTCACACAAATCAATCCTTGTACCAAAAAAGCTGTTTCAACCAAATCACCACCGTTGTCTTGCGGACTGAACGGAATGACGTTACCGCTATTGCCATCCAACCAATGAGGCCAAGCGCCATGAAAACGATTGGCAGTCTCCAGATAGGACACTAAAGTTTGAAATCTTGCCACACCTTCTGCCCTAGAGATATAACCACGCTCTATTCCAACAATAATGGCCATCAATCCAAAACCTGTACCACCAGTAGTTACTATATTCTGGTCCAGAGTAGGATTGCTAGGATGATAGCGCTCTTTTGCAGCGCCAGAAGTAGGGTGCGCAAAATTCCAAAAATATTTAAAGGTTTCCCGTTGCGTCAGATCCATGATTTCTTCATCTGTTAAGGGTGTGGCTGCTACTGGACCATCATCAGCTGGGACTGGGTTAAAAGGCTCAGAGGTTGAGTTATTTGAGCAACCAAATAAAACTAATGTTAAACCCAATAAGGCTATTATCTTTTTCATATATTTTTTTGTTTTCTTAGATTTAATTCAATTTTTAATCAACTATCTTTTCGTAAGTAAATCCTAATTTATCCAAACCATTTTTTACATCTTCATTTTTCATGAACAAATCCCAAAGCATTCCAGAACGATAATTTTCAATCATCACAGGAATTGGACCTTGGTCAATTGCCAAATATCTCGGCAAATACCAATTTTTATCCAAACTAAATGCATCATAGGGCCCATACTTACCAATCAGCGTATCGTGTTTGGTGTATAAATAGCGGAGCATTTTCATACTTTCATCAGGGGTATAAGGAAAGGATGCTAAAGCTGCCGTTGGTGAAATGACACCCAAATCATTTCCAGGTCTGTGACCTGCGTATCCTTTCATGGAATAACTTGAAGTTAAACCCCAAAGACTATCGCCATAATATTTATAATTTTCAGGATTATCGATAGCATACAGATGGTGAATTTTAGCTTGATTTTGAGTTAATTCCCAATAATCAGCATATTTATCTTTTAACCCTTTTGGATTAAGGCCTAAATAGGAATAATGCGCCCAGAATAATGGCCCTATTGGTGCATCGTCGGTTTCATAATAATCGAGAACCAAAGGTTTTCCGTACATGGAGTCTTTTGAAACAATTTGTCCATCCAATGCCCAACCTTTTTCATACACAGATTTTTTGATGGGATGCGTAGGAGAAGCTGCTGCTAAAACATACATAATCAAACATTCATTATAACCTCCAACAGGAAAATTCATGTCCCAACCGTACTCGGGTGACCAATGCCAATAGAGCACATTCTCACCGTTTTTAGTGTACCAATCCCATTCTACTTCTTTCCAAAGTTTATCGATTTTGGTCACCAAAGCCTGTTCCTTTTCATTGCCATTTTTAAAATATTCGGAGACCGTAAGCAATCCTTGGATCATAAAAGCAGTTTCCACTAAATCACCTCCATTATCTTTTTTGCCGAAAGGTTGTACTTTTCCTGTTTTTCCGTCCAACCAATGTGGCCATGCACCGTGAAAACGATCTGCTTTTTCCAAAAAGTCAGTAATCTGTATAAATCTATCCAAAGCCTGCTCTCTAGTAATAAGTTTTCGTTTGACACCTACCAAAATTGCCATCACTCCAAATCCAGAACCACCAAGTGTGACCACTGATTGATCATTCTGAGGATAAATATTGTCCAAATGAATTCTCTCGGCTGCCATTCCTGAATTGGGTTCTGCACCTTCCCAGAAATAATTGAAGGTTTGTTTTTGAATGGTATCCAAGAGTTGTTCATTAAAATATCCAACTTTATCCGTTTGATCGGATACCATTGCAACAGTCATTTTTTTATCAGACTTACAGCTAAAAAAAAGCAATATGCATGGTATCAAAATTGTGACCATTTTGGACTTTGGAGATATCATAAATTTTTGATTCATAAATTTTAGCTGCATCCCTTGGGAGAGATGCAGCTAAAAATGTCAATAGATTAACACAAAGATTTTATTTTTGATGCTTTTTATAAAAGAGCATACAACAACTTACTTTTAGTTATAATTGGAGCATGGATTTCTTCTTGAGAAAGTGCCTTGTCAACACTTGTAGCTCATCCAAATAGTTCAAATCCAGTTAACCGTTCAGTATATTTCATTATTGTCCATCATTCATTAATAATGTGACTTCTTCAGCTGAAAGTGCTTTTTTGAAAATATACAATTCATCCATTTGACCTTTCTCCGATTTATGATCCCATCCATTAAAATTTGGGCTACCTGACATGATCGACAGATTTCCTACTCCTGTCCAATCAATTCCGGGAAAATCACTCTGTCCAACCAATACTCCATTCATATATAGAGCTTCAGTATTTTCTGAAATCACGATTGCGAAATGTACCCAGTTACCAACCGTTGGGTCAATAGTGGCAGGAGTACCTGGGTTCACCCAAGTTGCATTGGTACCATTACCTGATAAAAGAATAAATTTCTGGGCGGTCGCGCTCCCTTCACGAATCAATCCGAATCCACTAGGTTTATCTGATGGAGCTGCCGGATCGGCCGGGGAAATGTTAATGATTCCTGATCTGCCATCAGACGCATCGATTTTCAACCAGAAAGCAGCACTAAAATTGCTTCCTTGAGCCAATTCATCTGATGGGAAGGTCAGATAAGAATCAGTAGCTCCTTGGTATGCATCACCCGATATTCCACCACCAAAATCAAAGCTCGGATTACCCACAGTACTTGCTTCATTTCCACTAACAGCATCTTTGTAATTCCCATTAAAATTCATATAAAGGGCTGCTTTGTCTTTAAGCATAATCGTTTGTATGTCGCTTTGCGTAAGTGTTTTGTTATAAAGCCTTAATTCATCCATTTGACCTTTTTCAGTTTTATGATCCCATCCGCTAAAATTTGGAGTTCCTGACATAATTGATAGATTTCCTACACCGGTCCAATCAATTCCCGTAAAATCACTTTGTCCAGCTAATTCTCCATCCATATACAGCGCTAAATTACTGTCTGATATTGAGATGCCAAAGTGTACCCATTTCCCTAATGTTGGATCTATAGTGGCAGGGGCACCCGGATTCACCCAAGTTCCATTAGTACCATTTCCCACGATAAGTATAAATTTCTGGGCGGTCGCACTTCCCTCACGAATCAATCCGAACCCACTAGGTTTATCTGATGGTGCTGCAGGATCCGCAGGGGAAATACTCATTATTCCAGCTCTGGTATCTGATGCATCTATTTTCAGCCAAAAAGTAGCACTAAAGCTGCTTCCCTGCGCCAATTCGCCTGACGGGAAGGTTAGATAAGAATCAGCCGCACCCTGATATGCACTACCTGATATTCCACCACCCGAATTAAAACCAGGATTACCTACTTCATTTGCAGGAGTCGAAGTTACCAAATCGGTAAAATCTCCATCAAATGGCATATACAAAATTTCTCCAGGATACATTGGTGAGTAAGGTGGCTCTTTTGTAAAATTTGCTGTAGAAGTCGTTACATTACCAGCTAAATCTGTTGCGGTAACCGTTATGGTATGCTCTCCAATGGTTATATTATCATAGACCATTGATCTTGTTACGATTCTGTAGTCAATATAAGAACCTGCTTCATAAGAAGCGATTTCATTTCCATCTAACATAACTGAAATTGCTCCAACTTCTATGTCATCCTCAACTCTTAACTCTATATTCACAGAAGACACTGGATTTGGATCAGAAATTGCTAAACCGTCAGTAGGCCTTAAAATCGTAACTATTGGTCCACCGGCATCTGGTCCTGGATCAACTTCAGAAATAGAATCTATGCCATCGTAACATGACACCATAAGCATCAAAGCACATAACCCAAAGATTATTTTATTAAATTTTTTCATTATATAAATTTTATAAATTTTTAAATTATTCAGTTTTAATTTCCTCCAAGTGGCAATAAATCCAATTGAGCCTGTGGGTAGGGTAACAACTCTTTGTTGGCACTAAATGTCCTACCGTCGTAACTTAACTCATCATAATTATTAAGTCTTATCATATCAAAGTATCTAATACCCCATTCCATAGCCAATTCAGCAAATTTTTCATCCATAACCTGTTGACTTGTAACTCCTGAAAGTGAAGCCATATTTACGCGACTTCTCACCATATTGACCGCTTGGTCTGCAGTCATTCCATTTCCAGAAGCACCACGTGTTAAGGCTTCAGCATACATCAGTAATATTTCTGGATATCTATACACTATAAAATTCTTGCCTGATCCATAATCATTTCTACCCGTAGTCAATTGATTTGAAGGAAGATAATGCTTTCCACTTGCAAATTTGGCCCTAGGAGAATTATTTATAACGTCTCCATCTGGAGTTACATTTGACACAAAACCTGGTAAAGTGGCATAGGCTGGATCTGACATTATTTGTGTGATTCCGTCGGGAGTAAAAAGAACACTAGTCAATAGCCGTGTGGTCTCACCTCTGTTCAACATAAACTTTATGTACTTATCACTCGGTTCATAAAATCCCCATCCATTGGAAGCCGTCGCAACTACAGGCGTCCAGTTGGTAGGACCGAAAGGTGCGTACAAGTGATTGTCCACCGTACCAGAGGCTTGATTATAATCTGAAAATTGTAGTTCAAATAAACTTTCATTGCTCAATTGCCCTGGTTTTTTGAACAGTTCATAAAAGTCAGGGAACAAACTAAATTTATTTGAATTAATGATTTGTCCAGTGGCATCGGCTACTCCTTGATAATTTTCCATTTCAAGATTTGCAAGTGCTTTAATTGCTAAAGCGGTATATTTCGTGACACCACCTGCAATATCTGTTCTTTCATTAGGTCTTGCATCCGGCAAAAATGGAATCGCCTCATCCATCAAATCAGATATGTACTGCATGACTTCTTCTTTAGTATCTACACCGTTATTGACTTCTGATTGAAAATCTGTCGTTTTAATGATAAAGATATTCCCCCACAATTTAGACATATTTAGATGCTGGTAGGCACTTAATACTTTCGTTTCAGCAATATATTGATCAGCCCTTGCGATATTATCTCCGGTGGCAAATTCTTTATATCTTTCGATAGTCTCACTCGTATTAATGATGACCGCAATATCACTGTAGAAATTATTCCAGACTTGATTAAACATCCAAAAACCGGAATCATATTTATATATATCGGTATCCGCAAATAGAGGCTGGTCTCCAAGTCCTCCAGCATTTACATCATCACCTCTAACTCCAAGGAGCAAAGGGTCTTCCCAACCTCGTGAATAAGTCGCGGAATAGGCACCATAAAGCGGCAAAATCATGTCACCCATATTTGTGAAATCCAAATCATCTGCTGCCAACTGTCCATCGTTTTCTTCTAATTTATCACTGCATGCGAATACCAGCATGCTAATTGCCAGTAGAAATACTAGCGGTTTAAATAATTGTTTTACATTTTTCATATTGCACATTTTTTAAATTTTAATATTTAGACCCACTGTATATACTGCAGGTACAGGATATGTTTGGCGATCGATACCGTCTGACACTTCTGGGTTGAACCCGTTGTATTTGAAGAAGGTAAATGGACGGTCTGCCGTAAAGGTAATTTTAGTTTCTGGCATATTTTTTCCCATCAGGGAACCTGAAGGAATTGTATAAGCTAATTGAATATTCTGGATTCTGAAATAATCGCCATCTTCCACAAAAAACGAACTCATCTTCTGGTTCCAACCTTTTCGTCTTCCAGCAGAGGAAGGATATGAATTGGAAGTGCCTTCACCATGCCATCTATTTACCGCAAGATCTGCATCAATATTGGTATCATTTGTAAAAATTACTTCTCCCCTTTTTCTATTTAGAATGCTATTTCCTGTGACACCAGAAAAAGCAAAATTTAAATCAAAATTCTTATAGGATATTCCTAAATTACCTCCATAAGTAAGCGTTGGAAGATAAGACCCAAGAACCACACGATCCTCATCATCGATGACTCCATCGCCATTTTGATCGGCATATTTAAGGTCGCCAGGTACCAAATTATTAGCAACTGCAATCGGATCATTTAAAACTTCTGTGTCATTTTGATAGACTCCTGCAACTTCCCAACCAAAGAATGAATTCACTGGCTCTCCAATAATAAGTCGCTGACGGAACTCCGCAGAACCAGTATCAAAATACCCTTGCTCACTATCAATTTGCGTAATTGAATTTTTTAGTGTAGCAACATTCGCACCAATACTTAAACGCCAGTTATCAGCGATATTCTGACTCCAGTTTGCTGCTACTTCCAGACCTTCATTTCTCATCTCACCTACGTTTAATAACAGCGTGTTTCCAACAATAGCCTGTTGAACAGGTACAATCAAATCTTTAGTATCTCTTATGTAATAATCGACTTCCAAACTCAATTTGTTATTAAAAAGCCTAGCACTTAAACCGAGATTGGTTTCTTCCAGTACTTCCCTTTTTAAATTAGTGAAGTTGTTAGAACTAATGATCCCATTAGTTAGCAAATCATTGATACTGAGAGTAACTTGGCTGATTGTTCTGGCACCAGTACTTCCTGCACCTCCACCATTAGGTAAAAGCCCCCAACTTCCTCGAAGTTTTAAGAAATCGAAAATACCATTGTCCTCCATAAAATTTTCTTCGGAAATGACCCAACCCACACCAAATTGAGGTGTGGTTTTCCAAATTTCTTTAGGATATCTAGCATTTCCCTCTGCTCTCACGGTGGCATTTAAAAGGTATCTGTCTTTAAAATTATATTCCAATCTTCCAAAATAAGATATTGTATAAATACGATCACCTATTTCCCCAACGTTGTTATTGAATGTAGTTGGATCTGCAAAATTCAAATACCAAGAGCTTTCCAAGGCAATTCCTTGCACATCAGAACCCGTTGCGTTGAATGTATTTACTTGATCATCCTGAAAAGATGAACCTGCCAATACCGTAAGATTATGATCTCCAAATTTGTCCTTGTATGTCAATGTGTTATCCCATTGCTGGAACGAATAAATTTGTTCAGCTCGCCTTATAGAGGTTTCTTGTTGCTCACGATTTGAAAGACCGGAAATGTAATAAGGGAGTCTTGTATTTCTTTCAGATATCGTGGAATAATCATGATAGTAGGACGTTTTAAATGCC
>JBBSLN010000045.1:0-10213 GCA_038255205.1 Flavobacteriales bacterium | reverse complement strand
TTCAATAGAATCTAAAACAACACGTTTGGCACCGATAGAATCAATGGCATCTTCCAAACGAACGAATAGCCCCTCGAGATTAAAATCGGTTTCCTCAATTTCCTTGCGCTCTAAAATAACATGTTCGAGCACAATTTTTTTCTGCGATACAAGCGCTGCCAAATCCATATTGAGCGAAGCCACGTTTTTATAGAGTTCTTCTTCTGTCTCTTCAAATGACATGAGAATCCCCGGTTCGTTGTAATCGGTTGCACCGTTGATTAGAAAATCAACCCCAAACAGCGTTTTTCCGGAGCCTGGATTGCCGGAAACTAACGTGGATCCATTTTTCGGAAGCCCGCCTTCGGTAATTTCGTCGAAACCTTGAATGCCGGTAGGGCATTTGACTAATTTATAACGTTTAGTGGTAATTTTACCCTTGATAGTTTTTGCCATTTGATTACCGTTTATTTTTATATTAAAATGGAGTTTCTACAGAAATTATTTTCACTCTAAATGTACTAATTTTATTCTTACTGTCTGTTTTACTGGTTTTTGCATTTTTTATATATCGATTTATATTTCCATTTTCGCCACAGCATGACCGCTAACGGTCTTGAAAACAATCCTGTCAAAAGATTTTAGGAGTCCTCATAATTTTCCAATGTCAACCTTGCCAATAAATAGCTTACGGTACTATCCGCTCCCTGGTTAAGATTCACTTGATGTTCTTCCAATCCATCGCAGCAGCCACCTGTGACAGGGTTGTAAATGATTTGATGCAAATGATTTTTCCCTAAAAACCAATTAAAAGCAGTTTTCATTTTATCTAAATATGCCTTGTCATTCTTTATATTAAAAAAGGTATTCAAGGCTAGTATTGTGTAGGCCACTTCAATAGGTTGTTCGCCAAAATGATTTTTTTGGAATATTCAATGGACAATCCGTGGCAAACACATGTTGACATTAGATGCTGCGCTTCTATTACGTGTTATGCAGGTAACACTATTGTAAATTCTGTTCCTTGGTTCACTTCACTCTTCACGCTTATTGTTCCACCTAATTTTTCCACTTGTACTTTTACCATATACAGTCCCATTCCTTTTCCTTCGGCTTTGTCTGTATGAAAGCGTTTGTATAATCCGAATAAATCATCCCCGCTTTTATTTAGGTCAACGCCCAGACCGTTATCTTTGAGTGTGAGCCTGATTTTGTCGTCGACCAAATCGCTTTTAACCGTAATTTCCAATGGCACATTCGGCCTTCTGTATTTTATACTGTTTGTAAGGAGGTTATGAAAAATGCTATACATGTAACTTTTAATCGTGAACATCTCATCAACTCGCTTGAAATCTATGTTAAAATGCGCCTGCTCATTTCCCAGACTGTTTCCGATGCTTTCTTGAATATCTCTGACGAGTGTTGAAAAATGTACCTGCTCCTTTTTTTCATTTAATTTCTTTCCAAAACTTAAAATTACATTTAAATCAGTAATCACCTCATTCAATCGTTCCGCAGAAGTAGTGAGGGCATTCATGATAGATTCTCTTTCGTCTTCTTCGAGGTCCTTATCATTTACCAATGCCGTCAGACTAATAATATTTGAGACAGGTGATTTAAGGTCATGGGAAATTATGTTGGAGAAATGCTCATGATCATTATTTCGCTGAACTAAATCGGCTATAATTTTCTCTTTAAGAGCTACTTCTTGCTTTTGTTTAGAAACATCTCTAAAAATAAGAACAACTCCCATCATATTTCCTTTCGAGTTGAGAATAGGTGCACAACTGTCGTTAATTGCATATTCCCTTTTTCGACTGCGGGAAATCAATACCGTGTCCGGGTCTAATTTAAATGCCTTTCCCGTTTTAAGAACCGTTTCAACCGGATTATCAGTTTCTTCCCTTGATATTTGGTCGATAATATGAAATACTTCAGTAATTGGTTTGTTTTCAGCTTCTTCTGATTTCCATCCAGTAAGTTTTTCGGCAACCGGATTCATCAGTACAACGTTGCCATGCATATCTGTTGCTATTACCGCATCGCCAATGCTCTGAAGTATCACTGACTGACGTTCTTTATCAAATTGCAGGGCGGTATCAAAATGTTCCTTCATTGCATTCTTATCGGCAAAAATCATTTTCTTATCTTCAGTCAGTGTGTTTGTATCTAAAAGCTCTTTATTTTTCATGATAAAAAATGGTGTTGGTAATTGGAATAATAATGGTAACTACCATGCGAATGTATCAGACCTTAGTCACTGTTAAAACTTTTACCTACCGAAGTACCAATCATAACAAGTAACGCTTTCTTCCATCGTTTCCATACTATATCTATTTGTATGTAATAGAAAAAATTGCATTTAATATCGACTTTAGATGTTACCAAAAATTAAAATGCTTATACTACAAAGGTCACTCACACAAGCTAAAAAGTCGTTACATATAAGTAGATAAGGTTTACATAAATCACACTTTATGAAATGGATAGGGAATTAAATTTTCCATGACATTGTTTAATAGCCCATATTAAATGGTTAAGGTGCCTCTTTTTTTTGCAGGGTTAAATCTGTGAAATATGTAACTATTTTTAATAGTTGTGTAACGAAAAGCTATCGATAATGGCTCATCTTTGTAATGCTATTAATCGTCAGTCTATTATTGGGGAATGAAGGACTGAATATTTTGGAATTCTTAAAAGCAGGCTTGTTGGTCTGCTTTTTTTATTCTCATCATGCACCTGTGATACATGTAATTTCCCATATTTCTTTTATAACATAAACCACGTCATTTAAGTTAACTTCAGAATCATTAATTAACCTTTAGAAATTATGTCAAAAGAAAAAAAGGGGAAGGCCAAATCAACCGAAGAAACTCCAACAAAAATTATAAAAAAAAAGCTTACTGCCAAAGACAAGGAACTGCTGTTAAAATCAAATCCTGAACTAAAAGAAACTCTAGAACAACAAAAAAATAAATCCTTTATCGTTTTGGAGATTATTGAATATGTGCCCAATTCGGTGGTAATAAAAACCATAATAAAAAAAACTACTGGAGATGTGACGGTATCGTCATTTGATTCGGGAGAAGCCTTGACGGAAAAAACGTCTCCATTTGACACCTTTATACAGGTAATTGAAGGAAAGGCAGAGGTTGTTATAAATAAAAAATTAAATTTACTTGAAACTGGACAGTCCATCATTATTCCCGCTCATTCCAGTAATATTATCAAAGGTAAAAAGAGGTTTAAAATCATTTCCACAGTCATAAAAAGTGGATATGATGAAGTCTCAATTTGAGTTAAAGAAGTATCTTTATAAAGATATGGAAAAAAGATATGGAAAAGAGATTAATGATTTATCGTATGTCCGCTTTTAATGATAAGAAATAAAAATCTCGGTAGACGATTCAAATTTTTGTTTGCCCCCGCCATAAAGGGAGCAAAAATTCTCTATTAAATTAATGTTTTTGAATAAGCCACCCTTTAGGGTAGGTTAAAAGATTTTTCGACAATAAATTAAACAATATCAAACAATTGTGTGATTACAGACATTCGAAATAATTTAAACCGATTTTTACAACCAGCAGCAATTATATATAGATGAAGTTATACATTAAATACATGGTCAGTTTAAGGTGTAAGCTCATGGTAAAATCCGAGTTGGAAAAACTAGGGCTAGATTTTACCACTATTGAACTGGGTATGGTTGAAACCAAAGACTATCTTACCAACCAGCAAAGGCAAGAACTGAAGTCCAATTTAGCGATGTCTGGTCTGGAATTAATGAATGACAAAAAAAGCATTCTTATTAATAAGATCAAGAACGTTATCATTGAAATGATTCACTATAGAGATGAAGTGCCGAAAGTCAACTATTCGGAGTATATCAGTGAAAAGTTGGGTTATGATTATACCTATCTATCGAATTTGTTTTCAGAAGTAGATGGTATTACCATACAGCATTTTATCATCAAACATAAAATTGAAAGGGCCAAAGAGTTGATACTCTATGACGAATTAACTCTCACTGAAATATCCTTTATGTTACATTACAGTAGTGTGGCCCATTTGTCCAACCAATTCAAAAAGGTTACCGGACAAACGCCCTCATTTTATAAAAAAATCGGAAAAAAAAGAAAGGGTAATTTGGAGAATCTGTAAAATATGTAAGCTTCTATCTGACTTCTGTAACTTTTATTTTATTGTAACCGCTATCTTTATTTCTGTGCAATTAAGTGCTAATCAAAACACAGTAATATGGATACCGATAATAAATTAAATGAGAATCAAACAGATGTATTTTTCAAAATAATAGGTGATTGGGACAAGCAATCGAGTGCACTAAGAACCAAATATCCCACACTTACCAGTGATGACGTAAAATTTGAACCTGGTAAAGAATCAGAGTTATTTACAAAAATAGAAAACAGGTTGGGCAAAAACCGAGATCAAGTGATAGGTATTTTAAATAACATTCATAAAGATGTTATTGAAGTTGCATAATTGATCAAAAATAAGTCTGACCAAAAAGAACAGTAACCAAACCTTACTGTTCTTTTTTTGTTTCATGAAAATCCGAGATATATGTAAGTATTAGCAAAAATTATGTAACAGAAATTGTTAAGAATTAACCATCTTTGCTATAGTTGGTTAGTTAAAAAAAGTCCAGATTGACACTATCATTTGGCATTAGAAAGCAGGCTTCTCGCCTGCTTTTTTAATTTCTTCAATGAAGTGCAAAAACAAAGGTTTAATCTTAATTAATGTCATTTTAAATACCTTACTAAACTAACCTGCACTGAAAGTACTGATAGTCCTACTTACATAGATATAGCTCCGTATAGACGAGTATTTTTTATATTATTGATTCGTTTATTCGTGGCATAAATCCACAGAATGAAATTTTTCAGCAAAACTGAAAATGCTGCAGTTAAATTGCAGGGTTTTCATCCCTAAACTGAAACCAATAAAACAGAAAAACACTGTAAATCAAACGATTTACAGTGTTTTACTTTATGACCTATTTTCAGTTTTGCTGCGACGTTAAAATTATTTCGCAACTCGCCTTACTTCGACCGCGGTCAACCCCTTCTCTTCTTCCTCGATATTAAAGGTGACCTTATCATTATCTCTGATACGATCGATAAGGTTTGATTTATGGACGAATATTTCTTCCTCGGAATCATTAACTTTAATAAAACCAAAGCCTTTCGTCTTATTGAAGAATTTAACAACCCCTTCTTTCGTGCCTGACGGTTTGTCTGGATTTGATCTTGTGTCTGAACTTGATTTAAATAGATTACTTATAAATTTGAACATAATTTTTACTGTTTTTTTAAAATTGAATTAATTCCTTAAGGTTCTGCCGAGTATTAGGCTTTGAACTTTGGTGACTTTAAATTTATCATTGAGATTTTAATAATCTAATCTAGATGACTGGCAAAAGTACTCGTTTTTTTCCTAATTCCCTTAACATCTTAATGTGTTCATAAATAACACTTGCTAAAGTGGGCATGGGATTGTAAGCTAAGCCGAATCTTCAGAGGTATCCTCTAATAGCTGGGTTGATTTTTTGAAATATAGGTGGTATTCATCTGGCAGTATATAAGGGATATTAAAAATACGCGTTGACGCGGTTTCCCAAGTATTTTGGAAAGTCAGCACGTATGAATCTTGAGAAATTAGGCTGCTCTATCAACATGATTTCGCTTCTGTTATTGTTTTTACTAATCGACTTGAGTTCGAACTATGGGGAGTGAATCTCTAGGCGTTTCAATAGTGTCCTTTTAGAAGAACGCAAAGGATTGTTCAAGATCGTATCATTCTAAAAAAAGAAAGGCTATTCAATCAACTAGTGGCTTAAAGATAGGTGAAAAAGGAGCTTGACGTTTAAAAATTATGTTAAATCGCGTCGTAAATAGGACACAAAATAGGATGAAATGCGGATGTTTAAGATCTACTAATTATATGGATAATATGGGTTTCAAATAAAAACAATTAAGTGGTTTCGAAAGCAGTTTAGCAAAAATGGTCTAACATCCAATTTTAGCTTATTCCCGTCCTATTACACATTAAATAATCGGATATGAAATTGAAGCGAGTTCACCTAAAGTAAAAAGTACCAACGCGAACATCGGTACTTTCTTCAAGTTAAAAACAATCAATTTTAAAACTTGTTAAATTTCTAGACTGGAATGCTGTCGGTATGTTCCATTCGATCCCAGTTTCTATGTTTGGAAATACTCTTTATAAATTCTGACGGCTTTTTATTGATGTGAACCGCCTTATCTATTTTGTATTTTGCGACATAGCTGGCGTCCAATAAATTTTCCCCCTCACCATCAACCGCAATGGCCTTACAATATTTAAAGGTTTCATTTACAAATTTGAGATACTTGCCATTTTTCATAAGCGTATCCACCGATTTTTTTCCTCCTGGAATATACAGGGCATCAAACAAGACACTTTCGGTAGTCATGATGGCGGCATCTACTTTATGAGCCATATTTTCATCGCAGGTAATGCTACCGCCATGAGGCCCAATCAACTTGACCATGGCGCCTTCGTTCTCCAGTGCTTTTTTCATCTCCTTAAAAGAGCTCATGGAAAATCCATCGGCAGCGAGCACGGCTATTTGACGGGTGACAATGCTATCAAACTTGGTGTGAGCCTGACTTAAAGCAGGTGATTTGTCTAAATAAATTTTCTTCTTGCCAGGTTGGTGCTTATTCACATCCGCATCGGCACCAATTGCTTGATTAATTGGTTGCTCAATACTTTGAGGCACTTTTAAACCAAGTCCTTCTGCAACTTTTTCAGAGAGATCAGTGTCTATTTGTGCAATAAGCCAAAGCATGCGTCCTTTGATGTAGTCATGCTCACATTTTCCTAATTCAAAAGTATAAGCATCGGTAACGTGCTTCTGTTCCCATTTGGCCAAACTTCTATAAAATAGCGCTGGTTGCGAGAAATGATCACTAAAACTTTCACTTCGTGTCCGTATTTTTTTGGCATCAATGCGTTCTTCGTAAGAATGGAAGGCCCCTTCGGACATCTTTGATAAATGAGGACAGCCTCCACTTAAAGTGTTTGGAAAATAGGCGGTTTGTCCCGTAGGAATAGCCATCTGCATATGACCATCTCGCTGATTATTATGAATATCCATCACTGGACGGTTAATCGGAATTTGGTGGAAGTTGGGACTTCCCAATCGCGATAGTTGCGTATCTCTATAGGAGAACAAGCGTCCCTGCAATAATGGATCGTTACTGAAGTCGATACCTGGCACAATATGCCCTGGCAAAAATGCGACTTGCTCTGTTTCCGCAAAGAAATTTTCTGGATTTTTATTCAAGGTCATTTTACCAACGATGGTCACTGGTACCATCTCTTCTGGTATTAATTTGGTAGGGTCCAATATATCAAAATCATATTTGTGTTCATCCTCTTCGGGTACTATCTGTAAGCCCAATTCCCACTCCGGAAAATGACCTGCCTCAATCGCATCCCAGAGGTCACGTCTATGAAAATCGGCATCTGCACCGTTTATTTTTACCGCTTCCTCCCAAGTCACCGAATGGACACCGAGAATAGGTTTCCAATGGAATTTCACAAAATGGGACTCCCCTTTGTCATTGATCAATCGAAAGGTATGGATACCAAAGCCCTCCATCATACGCAAACTTCTAGGAATGGCACGATCGCTCATCGCCCAGATATGGTTATGAAGTGTTTCAGTGGTGTGCGATACAAAATCATAAAAAGTATCATGGGCAGAAGCCGCCTGTGGAATTTCCTTATTGGGTTCTGGTTTTACGGCATGGATTAAATCTGGGAATTTCATCGCATCTTGTATAAAGAAGATAGGCATGTTGTTCCCTACCAAATCCCATGTGCCTTCTTCTGTATAAAACTTCACGGCAAATCCACGGACGTCCCTGGCCAAATCTGGAGACCCTTTAGAACCGGCAACAGTGGAAAAACGGACAAAAACAGGTGTTCTTCTATTAGTGTCATTGAATATTCCAGCTTTGGTAAACTCTTTCATGTTCTTGTGCAATTCAAAATAACCATGTGCTCCACTACCACGTGCATGTACAATCCGTTCTGGAATACGCTCATGATCGAAATGGGTGATTTTTTCCCTTAACAAAAAATCCTCTAAAAGAGTAGAGCCTCGCTCCCCAGATTTTAAAGAATTGTTGGTATCATTCACCTTTAACCCTTGATTGGTGGTCATTGCTTTATTTTCAGATTCCTGATGATACTGTTTTAAATCGTCAATTTTTTTTGAACTGACATTTTTTGAATCGGATTTTTTCGACGTCGTTTTTTGCTTTGCCATAAATATAGTATTGATGTGAAAGAAGTTGTGCTAATGTAAATTTTATCAGCAGGATTGATTAGTCCAATACCTTTTTAAATTAACCGTATCGATTTAAAAAAAACGTAAAATTAAGTTGAAAGGATATACCATAAGGTGTATGGGCATTATTGAGGTTCTTCAAAATTAAAGTGATTGTACATGAGTTAAAATCTTCTACTAAAGAGCAACTTGGGCAGGCTGTGGTAACTTATATTCAATAAAGTTTAACCAGAAAAAACACCAATATGGAATTAGAGAATAGAGTGATTATTATTACAGGAGCTTCAAGTGGAATCGGCGAAGCAACAGCCAGAAAATTATCAACGCATGGAGCGAGTGTCGTCCTGATGGCAAGAAGTGAAGACAAATTAGAAGAATTAAAAGAAACTATCATTAAAAGTGGCGGTAAAGCCTTGGTCGCCACTGGTGATGTCACAAAGCCGGACGATTTCAAAAAAGTGGTCTCAAAAGCCGTAAAGGAATTCGGTAAAGTGGACGGACTCATCAATAATGCAGGATTAATGCCTTTGTCATTTGTAGAAAAGCTAAAGACCGATGAATGGGATAAAATGGTGGATGTGAATATTAAAGGTGTGCTGAACGGTGTTTCTGCCGTGTTGCCTCAATTAATAGATAATAAAGGTGGTGATATCATTAATATTTCATCTATGGCAGCTAACAGATACTTCCCTGGAGGCGCAGTCTATTGTGCGACCAAATCAGCAGTAAAAATGTTTTCCGAAGGCTTACGCCAAGAATTGGCGCCTAAATATGGCATCAATGTGACCTCCATCGAACCAGGTGCCGTAAATACGAACCTGACCAGCACCATTACTGATGAAGATATCAAGGAAAAAATAAAGGAAATGCAGAAGATGAATACGCTGGAATCTGAAGATATTGCCAATGCGATTTATTATGCAATATCTCAACCAAAACGCGTGAATATAAATGATGTTTATATTGTACCAAGTGAGCAACAATAAACGTGTAACATCTTAAATCAAATGGGTTATTCAACACTTAAATTGAATAACCCATTTATTTTTTGGAGTCTATTATCTATTCCAGATTGATACTGTTAATCTCAAGCGCAAACGACTCCTTTTTTTTGTTTCCGATGAGAAAGGTAACTTCTTCCAACTGTTCGCCAGAATAATTTGGCTTGTTCAGTTTGTTCCCTCTATACGTTGGATAAAACGAGTTAAAAGGAATTGTAATCGTTTCCCATTCTCCAGACGTTTTAAAGTCCTGTACATAGGAATAGCTCTGGTCTTCATCAGCTTTCATACGGAATTGATAGGTCTTGCCATCACCTTTGAGTCGTAATTTAACAGCTTTGAAGAGAGACACATCCTTTGTTGAGAATGAATGCCTAACGGACGTAAAACCACCATTATTTTCAGTAGTGACATAGCCTTGAAAGACGGCATTGCCCTCTTGGTTCATGGCGATTTTTCCCTTGGATAGACCACCCATCACACCATCATTGACCACATACCAACTATCTGTGCTTTTAGTTGCGTTAAAATCATAAATAACAGAATCAGAGGTTTGTGGAATCATTGCAAATACGAATATTAGGATTAATAGTTTCATTTAAAAAATGTAATTGTATACTATTTTCCACAAATAGAATAACTATGGCCAACAACATATCAAAACGTACATAGGCTAATACCCCTTATGCCTCTCCCCTTGCCGGATAATCCTTATCCAACACAAATTTAATGGCTTTAAGTAGATCATCAAATGACGGTCGGGCAAACGGCATGCTCTGAATGGAAGCCGCGTACAAGGTGCTGTCCGGTTTGATCAAGAATAAGCCTGGTTCAATAAAATGCTCTGGCTCTTCCTTGATGCCAGAAG
>JBBSLN010000044.1:0-10225 GCA_038255205.1 Flavobacteriales bacterium | reverse complement strand
GTGATTATATTTGATAATTTAAGTTTGCTTTTGTTGTGCAGTGATAATGCAAGATTAGGGCATTTTTTAGTTTTAAAATAATTCCAACTGTGTGGGTTGGGGTTCTTTGGGTACTTCTGCCTTGCCCCAAAAATTGAGGATGTTGCCAAACTGCTTGTCAGTTATGCGCAAAACGCTCACTTTGCCCAAGGGTGGTAATAATCTATAGATTCGTTTCTCGTGCACGTCGGCACTTTCACTGCTGGCACAATGCCTTACATAAACAGAGTATTGCATCATCGAAAAACCATCCTTCAATAGATTTTTCCTAAAACCTGCTGCATTCCTTCGGTCTTTAGCTGTCTCGGTCGGTAAATCAAAAAATACAAATAACCACATAATTCTATAACCGTTTAGTTCCATAATTTCGGATATTTGATTTTCTTTCGTTTGCCACTATAGCATTGTTGTAAAGAGCTGGCTGTTTTTTGGAGAGCGACCATCAGGGGGCTTTTTTCGTTTTTGAAGTAAACGGTTCGTGTTAAAATTTGGAGTAATTCTGATTTTATCTCGGTCGTCAATTCTTGCTCATCATAATGTTTCATAATGTGATGTACAACTTCATCTACGATGGGTCTGAAAGGTTCCATAATATCATCCGCAAGCGCAAAGGCGTTGTACTTGCTTTTATGATGAATGCCTAAAGTATTCAATAGTCCGCTACCAGATAGGGCTCTTGCGGTTGCGGCTCTTAAAATTGCATAGCCGTAATTCAAAAAGTTGTTGGGATAGTTACCAAATCGTTCTCTCTTGAAATCAATTTCAAAAAATGATTTCCAGTAGAAATTTGCAGCTATTGCTTCTTGATTAGTAGTATCACCACTCATAACTTTGCTGGCCAGAAACTCAAATTTATTTTTTGTCTTGGTTACTTTTTCAAGTAGCAGGCCTTGATTCTTTATCTTTTCTTTAACCGTCTGTTGCCACAATTGTTTTTTCAATGGAGAACTTGCATCAATTTGGTTTTTAAAGATTTCTTGTTGTATATGGTGGCTGTTAAGATTGAGAAACATGCCATTAGGCAAATGAGATTTGTTGCAGATAATTACCGAGCAATTATTGTCGACTAATAGATTCATGGCTGTCATACTTATATACACTTCAGGATTGTCTATAACTATAAATCCTATATCTTCTATGGGAATTGTTGCCTCTCTTGAATCGTTTTTGATTACGAGTTGCTGGTTTTTAGTGGTAACCTGACTTTTTTTCTCAATTAATATTGATTTTTTTAACATTGTTTTATTTCTAATATATAGAAAGTCAGTGTGTTGTAAGAAAATAAGTCTGTAATCAACTGAAAAACAAGATGAAAGGCAGTATTGCGAGCTTTTTAACTTGATTATGAGATGTTTCACTTTATTCAACATAATAATTTGATGCACAAAAAAGCCATGAACTCATTAAGAATTCATGGTTTTCGGCTAACTCAAATTCTAACGATTTTACCTACACACCAATTAGAAAATTAATTTAAACTATCTCGTTTTAATCCTCAAAAACTTCAGTCCGCTTATCATCTGGTATTGCACACTTGAGGCACCGAAGCTGGCTTTGACGCTGTCTTCAACCATAGAATGGGCTAGTGGTTTCTACTCATGAGATTGCTTCGTGCCTCGCAATGACCTTTCGACTACGCTCAAGGCAGGCTATAAAAAAACCACAAAATCCCTAAAGAATTCGTGGTTTTTAATTAGTTCAAGTTCATCCCATAAATCAAGGACCATCAATTTCTAGAATTGAGTTATCGTCTTGATAATTTCTAGTACTTGAATAATTATGGTGTATCGGGTAGATTACCTAACCGTTTATTACGAAATTATTATGGATATAATCAATCTTTTGCTTGATGACTTTGTCGCTCTAAAGCTCTATGGGCTGGTTATGGAAAAATTGGAATTGATTAGTATTACCTGATTTCATCCCGCATTCCAACATCTACATTCACCATTCTTCACTGCATTCTTGTGAGTTGTAAGCTATAGTTTCAATGATTCTTTTTGAAGTATATTTTCATAATTTTCTCAATAACTCCATGGGTTACCAACGATTTTTAGTGGGGTATATTTTTGCAAAATAGATATGGATATCCTAGAAAATCTGTATGATAATATTGAATATTTTACTAAGAAAATTAATTCTTAAATAAATGTTAAGTGAATTGTTTTATTTTATATATTCGTTTAGTTGAAAAACCTAATTTTCAGCTTAAGCCCCCAAATCATGAATAAATATCTACTATTGGCAACTTCGGTTGCCTTAATATGTTTTGCTAGCCAAACATATGCCCAAGCACCAGTGCTTGGAGAATCTTCTAGTTTTGCTCTTTTTTCTACAAATGGCGCAGTCAGTAATACTGGATTGTCGCATCTTACAGGAAATGTAGGGACCAATAATGGTTCGAGTACCAATTTCGGGAATGTTGACGGCGTCATGCATGATGCCGACGGCACCACTGCGAATGCTGCAGCTGCCCTTACAATTGCTTACAACCAACTAGACGCGGCGATCCCTAATTTTTTTCCGGCATCGCTCTTAGGCAATGGGCAAGTACTCGTGGCAGGAACTTACGCCATTGGAGAAAGTGCTACATTGGACAATATGTTGACCCTTGACGGTGAAGGAGATGAGAATGCAGTTTTTATTTTCCAGATACAGGGTTCTTTCTCGTCTTCAGCAGGGTCTCAGGTCTTGTTGGCCAACAATGCTCTGGCATGTAATGTCTTTTGGAAAATCGAGGGTCTTGTGGATCTTGCGACCAATACCGAAATGAAAGGAACTATTGTTGCCAATAACGCGGCAATTATTTTGAATAGTGGCGCTTCGTTAGAAGGTCGTGCACTTTCAACTACAGGTGCCGTTACCGTTGCAGGTGTAACAGTGACCACTCCGCTTGGATGTGGAACCCCAGTACTTACGGGTCCTGCTCCAGCCGAATTAAATTCAGTTGCTTGTTATACTGTCTTTTCAGGAAATGGCGAAGTTACGAATTCCGGTATTTCTTTTATAACCGGCGATGTTGGAACCAATATGGGACTTACTACAGGTTTCCAAGAAGAAAATGTTGACGGTACTATCCATCCGAACCCTGATACATCAACTGACCAATGCGCAGAAGACCTGAACAATGTTTATGCCTACCTTAATACACTCCCTGTAGATATCGAATTGCTTTATCCGGCTGCTTTTGGGCAAGATCTTGTATTGACGCCACATACGTATTTGATGAACGCGGCGACGGTTCTTACAGGAACGGTATTTTTAAATGCCCAGGGTAATGCAGATGCGGTCTTTGTTATCAAAATTAATGGAGCGATTTCAACTAGCACATATGCTTCGGTGGTGCTACAGAACGGTGCACAAGCAAAAAACGTTTTTTGGAAAATTGATGGTGCGACAAGCCTAAACGATTATGCCGATTTTAAGGGTACAGTAGTTGGTAATAATGGGGCCGTCATAATAAATACAGGCGCAGCAGTAGAGGGTCGCGTGCTAAGTACAAGCGGTGGTATCACCACCTTTGGAATTAATGCACAAATGACGCCAGGTTGTGAAAATTTGGGTATTAACGAAAATGCTACCACTGCGAAGTCAGCTCAATTGTATCCAAATCCTTTTACGTCATCACTTAATGTAACTATGGATGGTTTTGGCTCAAATTCAGCTGAGCTTACAATTTATAATTCTTTGGGTGTAATTGTTCTTAAAACACAATTGTCGGAAACTTCCACTACAATACCAATGAACCTTTCTTCGGGAATTTACTACTACCGACTAAACGGAAAAGATGGTTCACAGCAAAGTGGTAAACTTATTTCAAATTAAACCTATTTTGTATACAATAAAAGGCCCTGCTATTTGACAGGGCTTTTTAATTATATTAGGTCACCTATAGAGTATGGGAATTTTATTTTAATTGATCAAGGACACTACTTCAGCTTTTTTACATTGCGTCCCTACGATATCGAAATACGTTTTCAGAAGTATTTGAGTTAAATCTAAGGGCGTGAACAACTGCACACAACGCGTTAATCTTGTTTGGAAGTATTTTAGTTGTAAGGTCTCGTAATTATTCTTATGCGTCGTTGTGGGCATTCGTTATAAATAAGCGACAGCGTTTAAAACGTTTAGTTATGCGGTCGTTTTTCTATCGACAATGAGTGCATAGAAGTATGAAACCTTGTTTCAATGTCATAATATGTTTTAACCTGCTTCTCTTTCAGGAATTCAAAATTGCTTAATAGGCCAAGTCCCCCCGCAAGCGGTCGATTGCAAAGAGTGCCGAACCCAATGTGTCCTAAATTCAAGTTCATCCCATAATTCCGAAATCATCGATTTCTAGAATTGAGTGATCGTCTAGATACTTTCTGGCGCTTGAGTACTTATAATGGATGGGGTAGGGGACCCAACATTTACGACGGGCTTCACTTCTATCTTTTCAATGCGAAATGCCCACTAAATGTTGTTCCATTACTTAGGTTGGCAACAAACCAATAATCATTAGATGACATTTTCTTTCCGTTATAGGTGCCATCCCATCCAGAGCTGTTTGCAGAGAGTTGTTTTAATAATTTCCCATATCTATCAAATATGGATATTTGCGAATCAGGAAATTCGTTTACGCCTTTAATTTGCCAAAATTCATTAATATCATCCCCATTAGGAGTGAAGAATTTTGGATAGTCAATAATTGTTACCTCTTGGGAATCCGCTCCACAACCGTCTTTATCTCTTACAAATACAGTATAGGAACCACCTTGAATGTTTGCAAAATAATTACTGTCCTGATAGTTTAAACCATCTATGGAATATTCAAAATCTCCATCTCCTGAAGCTATTATTTCAATAAAATTGTTACCTAACTCCCCATAGTTTACATCTTGAATTTCTGGTAAGTTAGACCGAGTCAAATGGAATGAAAAAGAGTTTTCACAGATAATATTATTTTCTAACTGGCCGACCGTTAAGGTATAGTTTCCTTCGTTCTCAATGATGGCCTGAAAGGTTGAAGATACGATGTTGCCATCTTCAAAAGACCATTGATAGAAACTAAAACTTGGATTTACAGTCAGTGTGAGAAAAGGTTGAAGATTACAAATGAAATAGTCTTCTTCTAAATCTACTTCTGGCAGGCTGTTTACAATTAAATCGAATGACGTTTCCGAATAACAAATAGGATTTGAAATGTCTTCTACCTTAACATAAATAGTTTGAGAAAATGGCAATGTATTTTGAAATAAAGCTGGTAATGGGCTTGGAAGCTGACTGTTATTCGAATCATAATATTGAATTGATACTCCTGTTTGGTTTCCAATGATTTGTTGCTCTATAGAAGTAGTGTCAAAGTCTGCATATCCGTTTCCGTTATCACAGGCGAATAAATTAGTTGGTTGGTTGATACTTGGTTGGATCACGGTCTGTAGCTGAAGTGTGGTTTCTTGGTAACAGGTAGTGGTGGCATTCGTAACACGTACAATTATGTTTTGATTGTAAGCCTCAATATTGGTATAAGGATTCGATAACGGACTTGATAATTGAGTCCCGTTTTCTGTAAAGTAGGTGACGTTTATCCCTGTCTGACCATTGAGCACTTGTGCTTCCACATCTGACGTGTCAAAATATTCGGAGAACCCATCATTGTTGTCATCACAGCCCAGCAAGGTATTTACAGAATATGCTATTGGCGAAGGACTGATTATTAAATTAATGGTTGTTACAGAAGCGCAACTGGTAACATCGTCAGTTACAACTGCTTTTATAGTGTCTTGATTGGCTACAAGATTTGTAAAATTAGCGTAATCAGAAGATGCGATGATGGCGTTATTACTGTTAAATAGGTCTACGGTTAATCCTGACTGCCCGTTAATTAAGTCAGTAGGCAAATTACTCAAATCAAAGTTAGAAAATCCATTTTCGTCATTATCACAAGAAAAGATAGCATCAGTCTGTGTTACTTCTGGTAGAGTGTAGGTAATTAAATTAAAAGTGGTTTCGTTATAGCAGCATAAACTACTGGTGCTATTAGCAGCAACCCTAATTGTAATTTGTTGAGAATTTGGTTGTGTGTTAGTCAATGGATTTGGTAGGGGGCTTGGTAATTGATTGCCATTTTGGTCATAATAGGAAACAACAACTCCAGTTTGACCATTAACAATTTGTGCTTCTATGTTAGAAGTATCAAAACTCGAAGAAATACCGGACCCAAAAGTATCTTCACACGCGAAAATATCATTAACTACAGGTATTTCGTTGGTGGATTGGGCTGTAATGGTTTTGGTGGTTGTGTACGTTTGATTACCATAATTAGTAACTGAAGCTGTAACAGTATATAGCCCTGGGGAGGAATAGACATGTGAAGGATTGACCTGTGTTGAAATATTGCTAGCGCCAGAGGATGGATCACCAAAATTCCAAGCTACATTTTGTATAAGGCTTGGAGTCGTCAACTGAAAATACTTATTTAATCCTTCACATTCATTTACTAGATATGCTCTAAAGGGAATATCAATATTGATAAAATCTTCTACTGCTGTGATGTAAAAGTTATAATCTGCCGGAGGATAAGTGCTCTGTCCATAAGTAAGATTTACAGTGTTAATGTAATCTGGCCCGGCAACACATCCTCTATAATAGGAGGCATCATTGTCCTGTAAGGTTCCAGCAACATGAATAAGTCCAGAACCTCCGATGACGAGCCCTTTTTTTACTTCTACTAAAATCATGTCAATATTTGCAGGAATAACAACAGGATTCTCAAAAGCAACAGTGAAAATTTGAGCAGTTTGTGTACCTGGACTCCAAATATAAGGCAAATCGTATTCTTGACTTTGACCAATAAGATTGCTTTCGTCAAAAGAATTTGGGAAATCAGCATCAATAGCATAAATATTGAATTGAATCGACGCACCTCCTTCAGCATAAGTCAGCCCTACTTCTCCATGTGTGATGGTGAATTCATCTGTACCTGTCACTCCAAAATTATCTAGATCAAAAGTTCTTCCAAAATAAATATATGAGTAAGAGCACGAATGATTCATTGTCTTAATGACATCATTACAGATATTGTGTGTTAACGTTGTTTGGGCATTGGAGTGAAAATTGAAGAATAGAATAATTAATACTATAAATGGTGATGGTTTGTTCATTTTTTAAATTTTCTTATTGGGGACATAAGGCTATATAAATAAGTGATTATACACTTTTGATGCTTAATTTCAGCAAGTAACTGAAAAAAAACCATATTACATATACGTACTTCTACCAAATGTTAACATTGACGGTTTTACCTAGACAAGCGCTCGTTTGTAACGAGTGCCGAATCTAATGCATCCTTAAAATAAGTTCAGCCCATAAATCCAGGATTATCAATTTCTAGTATTGAGTTATCGTCTTGATAATTTATTGCACTTGAGTAATTATAGTGAATCGGGTCGGTTACCAAACCGCTAGTGACGGGAACTTTCTGCGCATAGAACTAAAATACGAATTGTTTGACTTATTTGGAATTATTTTAGTGGTATGGTTTGCTTAGTAATTATGCTTGACAATCTTTAGGGGATCTCGTTGCATACGAGCGCTAGCATGGGGCTCTGCTTGTTGCGTGAGGGAGCGTTGGCTGAAACTGAAAAAATTATTCCTAATAGATAGCCATGACTAAAGCATTTTTGATTTATAGATGCCCTTAAAAATAGTTTTCCGTTTTCTAAATTTAGTATATTTATAAAAATGGTGGTTATGAGAGTAGTTATAGAAACAGACAGTCAATTTAAAAAAATGCTAGAGGAAATAGCGATCGCTATCAAAGCTGAAATCACCTTTGAAGAAAGCGAAACCGATTTTTGGGATGCGCTGCCTCCTCATGTTCAAAAAGGGATTATGGAATCGAATGAACAGGTTGAAAATGGCAATTATAAGGTTCATGAAGAGGTTATGGATACGTATAAATCCCGTTTTAAATAATGGAAATTATTTGGTCTAAAAATGCTCAAATAACCTTTGAAGCTATTGTGAATTATCTCTAAACTGATTTTGGAGCTGCTACAGCCAAAAAATTTATTGCCAAAGCAGATGGCCAAATTAAAATGATTGCTAAATTCCCGAAAATGCATAAAGCAGTTTCGTAAAAAAATACGGTTGGAAAAGCCGTTATCAGTAAGCAATGTTCTTTGTATTACGAACTTCATGAGAAAACTATTGTACTACACTATTTTTGGGACAATCGTCAAGAACCGATAGAGATTTAAAAAACAATTATAGTTGTGTTGTTTGGGATTTAATTAGTGGTTTGGCCTTTCCTCAAAAATGACAATGTTGCCGGAATTACTCGTATGATTCGTTATACCCCCGCTTGCACATGTTTGTAACGAGTGCCGAACCCAATGCGTCATAATTGCTCATCAGCCGGTTACCATCAAGTCTTATATCTTTAAGTCCCAATAACTATCCGGACGGTCTTATGTCTTAATCGGTAGAGAATTCTATCTTTGCACCATGCAATCCAAAATTCTTTTTATCACGCCACCGTTTACGCAATTGAACACAGCGTATCCTGCATCTGCCTATCTCAAAGGGTTTCTGGAAGCACACGACATATCCGTGTCGCATTGCGATTTAAGTATCGAGCTTTTCACGGCCATTTTTACTAGCGATTTTTTGCGTGCTATGTTTCAGGTAGCAGAGGATGTTGAGAGTTATCACTATCGAGAGGTCATGGAAATGAAAGAGCTCTATATTACAAGGGTCGATGTGGTGATTGGATTTCTCCAAAAGCAGACGATTGAAACGGCACACAAAATTTTGGAAGCTAATTTTTTACCATCAGGACATCGATTGGTAAATGTCAATACTCAAATTAAATGGGAAGCAGGAGATTTAGGCATCATCGATAAAGCAAAGCATTATGGCACACTGTTCATTGAAGAAATAGGCGATTTTATTCAGGCCAATGTCGATGAGTTTTTTGCGTTCACGAAATATGCCGAGCAAATCGCCACATCTGCAAGTAGTTTTGATGAGATCGATGAGTTTTTAAGTTATCAACCTACCGGCATCGAAGAAGAAATGCTGGATATCCTAGTAGCCCGAATTAAAACACACACCCCTGATTTAGTGTGCTTCACAATCCCTTTTCCGGGGAATTTGTTCGCAGCCCTGCGTTGTTCCCAATTCATCAAACAGCTCTTCCCTGGCATTCATATCGCGTTTGGCGGGGGTTATTGTAATACAGAGTTACGCTCTCTTAACGACCCGAGAATTTTTGAATTTGTTGATTTCATCTCATTGGACGATGGTGAAGCACCCTTACTAAAAATCGTCAGTTATATTGAAGGTAAAACCGACAACAATCAATTGGAACGCACCTTCGTACTCGAAAACAATCAAGTCGTTTACAAGAATATCATTCCAAACACCATTTACCATCACAAACACTTACCTGCGCCCAATTATTCCGGATTGCCTTTTGATAAATATGTGTCCTTTTTGGATGTTGTCAATCCTATGCACCGTATGTGGACAGATTATAGATGGAATAAATTGACGATTTCCCATGGCTGTTATTGGAAACAATGTTCTTTTTGTGATGTCAGCTTGGATTATATTGGCAATTACCAAAACACAACGGCAGACGATTTAGTTGATAAAATTGAAAAAATAATTAAGGATACAGGCATTTCCGGTTTTCATTTTGTCGATGAAGCGGCACCGCCTAAAATGTTACGAGCCTTGTCCAATAAATTAATAGAACGGAATGTCAACATCACCTGGTGGACGAACATTCGATTCGAAAAAACATTCGACTTTGAATTGTGTCAACTTATGGCAAAATCGGGTTGTATTGCCGTCACTGGTGGATTGGAAGTGGCCTCAGACCGCTTATTGGCTAAAATGAAAAAGGGAGTCGACATCGCACAAGTGACAAGAGTGACAAATCATTTTTCCAAAAACAACATCATGGTCCATGCCTACCTCATGTATGGATTCCCCACCGAGACCGAACAAGAAACTATAGATGCACTCGAGGTGGTGAGGCAATTGTTTGAACGCAACTGCATCCAGTCTGCATTTTGGCACCTATTCACAACCACGGTTCATAGTCCCATTGGCAAGAATCCTGAAGACTTCGGAATAAAAATAACAGGCCCTGTTTTTGAAGGCTTTGCCCAAAACGATTTATACCACGAAGACC
>JBBSLN010000043.1:0-10427 GCA_038255205.1 Flavobacteriales bacterium | reverse complement strand
TTAAATCTTTGTCTAGTTTCACTCTAGATTGCTTACCCTCATTGATGGCATCCCTAAATTGATTTACAAGAGACCAGCCCGAAATTTCGGTTTCCAAGCAACCCATCTTACCACACTGGCACATAATGTCGTTATCAAAAATGGCACTGTGGCCAAATTCTCCAGAATAACCAGACTTACCGTAATAGAGCTTTCCATCAGTAATAATACCGATTGCCACACCCCATCCATAATTGAGAAAAATGACATTCTGTTCATCGTCAACTACCCCTTCCATAAATTCTCCAAAGGCCATCGCCCTTGAATCATTTTCCAGTTGTACAGCCAGATTAATTTGTTCGGAGATTATTTCGGTTAAGGGTCGATTTTCTTTGTAAAAAAAATTATAACTAAATCCCTCCTTTGAATTAATTCTGCCCGAAAGATTTATACAAGCACCGACGATCATATTTCTTTCTACCGAGCAGTCCTCGATATAAGACTTTATCATTGAACAAAACTCCAACAATGACTCTTGGGTGTTTATCAACGTAAAGGATATACCCATTTCTAAACTGACAAATTCATTTTTTATGTTTTGCAAACCTATTGAAATGCTTGCTACACCTACTTCAACACCCAAAAAATAAGCACAAGTGGGATTGATGCTATACAATGAGGGGCGGCGGCCGCTATTGTTAGTAACCTTGCCCATATCTATCATATAACCTTCAAATAATAATTCATTAACAGCCTTTGTTATTGTTGGCACGCTAGATTGCAAATCCATGCTCAACTCTGTGATAGTAGCGTTTCCTGTAGATAAGAGCCTTTTAACAACCGCCTGTCTTAAGACTTGCCATTTATAATTTGATAGCGTCTTGTCAACGTTATAATTCAATAAATCTTTTAAATTCATAAGTTTGATTATTTAGTATAAACTCAAGGAAATTGTGAATTTAACAATATTTTACTTCAACTAAACTATTAATTTCGGCAGATGGTCTTTAGAATTATGTTATAATTTCATAAAAGAAGCTATTTGTGACTTACAAGATTAAGCAATTTCAACATAGCATTGGCTTGTAACAGTATACATAAATTCTCTGAAAAATGATGTCGTCTATAAGATTAAAATAGTAGTTCACAAAACTATCAGTCCTTTCCTAGACAAGGGCTTCTTTGAGATATTGTTGAGCGTCTATTAAAGATTTATGAATCTCACACAAGAAACTCCAACCAATTAATTTACAACAAACTAATTTTTAAAGATTTTCGAATAAATTTTTATTATCTCCACTTAGTTAATAATTTTTTTTAATAAGTTGCTTGAAATTATAATTTTTTAGACTACATTGCACTATATTAAAGTGCGAGTTTAATCAACCAAAAAAAATTACACCACTTATGATAAAGCAATATTGCATTTTTTTAGCCACTATATTCTTTACTGTTACTTCTCTTGGACAATCAATTGTCGTGAAGGGAAAGGTAACAGATGAAGCAGGGGAGGTTCTACCTGGAGCTACGATTTTGGAACGTGGCACGCTGAACGGCTCTACAACCGATTTTGATGGCATGTATTCCATCACGTTACAAAATGTCAATGCAGTGTTAATATATTCATACATTGGGTATGAGACAGCACAAATGGATGTCAGCGGAAAGTCCACTATAAATATAAGTCTACAGCCCAAAGCAGAGGTATTGGATGGTGTCGTTGTAACGGCTTTGGGGATTAAAAAAGAGTCCAAAACACTAGGCTATGCATCTCAGTCTATAGATGGAGATGAACTCACAAAAGCAACTGAAAACAACGTAGTCAATTCTTTAAGTGGTAAAGTTGCAGGCGTACAAATCAATCAATCAGGAACAGGGCTTGGTGGAACCTCGAAAGTTGTTATTAGAGGGTTTTCATCCATTGCTGGCGATAATACGCCGCTATATGTTATTGACGGAATCCCGATGTTGAATCCTCAAGGAGGCGGTGGGCAATTTGGAGGTGTAGATTATGGAGATGGCATTTCAAATATAAGCAGTTCTGATATCGCCTCCGTGAACGTTCTAAAAGGCCCTAGTGCTACGGCACTCTATGGATCGAGAGGTCAAAATGGAGTTATTATGATCACTACAAAGGCTGGTAAAAAAAGTAAAGGTATCGGTGTTGAGTTCAGCTCAAATACTGTTTTAGAGCAGGCACTTATATTTCCTAAATTTCAAAATAAATTCGGAAGGGGCTCTAATGGAAACTATCCAATTAATAGCGCTGGAAATTTTAATAATTCCATTTTAGACAGTTGGGGACCATTAATGCAAGGACAACTATTGGTCAATTGGACAGGAGCTGAAACGCCCTATGAGGCACAACCTGACAACATCAAGGATTTTTTTAGGACTGGCAACAGTTTAACCAATTCCATTGCTTTTTCTGGCGGCAGCGATAATACCTATGCTCGATTTTCAATATCTCATTTAAAAAATGAAGGTATTGTTCCCAATGGGAATTTAGAGCGGTTGAACTTGAATTTGAACCTCACCACAAAGTTGACCGATAAAATGACCATTACGGCCAAGGCAAATTACATTAGACAAGAGGTTTTTAACAGACCAAACCTTGCATTGAGCCCAGATAATCCAATGAATAGCTTAATCCAAATGCCCAGAAATATAAGGTTGGATGATTTGAGGGATTTTCAGACAGCTGATGGACAACCTCGTGTATACACCAATGGCTCCGTCAATACATGGCAGAATCCATATTGGGCAGTTAATCTAAATACGAATAATGACTCAAGAGATAGAGTTATAGGATTTGCCCAAGTGGAATACGAACTTACAGATTGGTTAAAGGTTCATCTTCGTTCGGGCACTGACTTCTATAATGATTTCAGGCAAAACAGAAATGCCACCAATACAATTTACAGAGTCACCCCCGATAAAAGTTTTTACAGTGAATATTATGGTCGGGTTGAAGAACGGAATACGGATATTTTGATTTCTTCCGATAATGAAATCTCAGATAAGTGGCGCATTACTACAAATTTCGGGGCTAATGCACGAAAAAATACGTCACAGTCTATTGTGACTACTGCCCAAGGCTTAAATGTACCCAACTTCTTTGTAATACAAAATGCCTTAAGTACGGTGACATCAGAAGGAGGTGCAGAAAAGAAAGTGAATTCGGTTTATGGTACGGTGCAGTTGGATTATAACGGTTATCTCTTTATCGAGGGTTCTGCCAGAAACGATTGGTCCTCTGCGTTAGCTCCTAAAAACTGGTCTTATTTTTATCCAAGTGTCTCTACAAGTTTTGTTTTCACAGATGCGTTTGAATTAAAAGGTGATGTTTTAAGTTTTGGTAAAATCCGTGCTGCCTATGCAGAAGTAGGCAATGATTTACAGCCAGGTCAGTTAGATCCAATTTTTGTAGTCAACGGTTTGGGTCATGGGGGGCAAGCATTTGGTCAGATAATAAATACAAAAGCGCCCACTAATTTGAGACCTGAGCGTACCAAATCTTATGAGGTAGGATTAGATGCGTGGTTCTTTAAAAATAGGATAAAACTTTCCACGACCTATTATTATGCAGGTACAGAAGACCAAATCATTAAAGCGCCAGTTTCCAAACCAAGCGGGTTTGGTGATGCGCTACTAAATGCAGGACTAATAACCAATGAAGGTTTAGAAGTCACTTTGAATCTGGTACCAGTATTGACTGATAATTTTAAATACGAGACATATTTTAATTTTTCGAAAAATGTCTCTAAAATAAAAGAACTTGCTCCTAACGTTGAAGTTTATGATTTAACTGGTGCAGACTACGATCAATTCGGCGTGGCGATTTTAGCAGAAGTGGGAGGTAGATTTGGAGATATCTATGCAAACAAGGCTTATTTAAGGGATCCCATAACAGGAGAAAGAATTATTAACGCACAAGGACTGCCTGTAGAAGACCCAGCTGGAAGAAAGAAAATAGGAAATTTTCAGCCAGACTTCCTTTTAGGATGGGGTCATAACGTATCTTATAAAAACTTTACTTTATCACTCTTGCTTGATTATAGAAAAGGGGGCGATATATTTTCGTTCAGTAATTCGCTAGCTGCCGCTAACGGTAATTCCTTTAGAACAAGGGATGATCGGTTGGAATGGTACGCAGGAGCAGGAGGCTACGTAGCAAGTGGTGTAACAGCAAATGGCGATCCCAACACCGTAGAGGTAGATCCACAAACATATTGGCAAAATGTAGGTGGTCGTGGAAGCCTCTATGCAGAAGAATTTCTTTATGATGGAAGTTTCCTAAAGTTAAGGGAAATGACATTGGGCTATACATTCCCAAAGAAGTTTCTAGGGAATAGTTACTTAACTAATTTACGCGTGTCGCTTGTCGGAAGAAATTTGTTCCTTTTGCATAGTAATACGGAAGGTTTTGATCCTGAAGCAACTTTCAATTCAGGTAATGCTCAAGGGATAGAGGCTTTGGCCATACCAAGTACGAGAAGTGTAGGAATTAATTTTAACATTACATTATAATTATGAGCACTATTAAAATTTTGCGGACTATTAGCGGCAGCATATTGTTTATTCTGATTACTTTATCCTGTACTTCAGATTTTGAACAAATAAATAAGAATCAAACCGGTTTAACTGGGGACAGGTTCGAAGAGAATCTCCTTTTCACCAGGTCGTTGGTTTATGGCGCATTAAGATATACAGAATATCAAAGAGCTCAACAACTTTATGCACAGCATTATATGCAATATTATTCTGTTTCAGTAACCTATTTCCCAACTGGTAGATATATCACAAGAAATGATTGGCTTACTGCCTACTGGAGAGAAGCCTATAGCGATTTTGGAATGCAGGCGCAGCAAGTCATCGAATTGACCGAAAATGATGAATCAAAAGCAAATAAAACAAGTATTGCCAAAATATGGAAAGTTTTTATTATGCACAGGATAACTGATTTTTGGGGAGATGTACCTTATTCTGATGCCTTTAAGGGGAACATCGCACCTGCATACACGCCACAATCGGAAATCTATTATGATATGATTTCTGTATTGAAGCAAGAAGCAGCTAATTTATCAAATTCAGATAGTGAATCCTTTGGTGAATCTGATGTCATCTTTCAAGGTGATAAAAATCTTTGGATAAAGTTTGCAAATTCCCTTAGATTAAGATTATCTATGAGATTAAGCAACGTTGACCCAGCATTTGCTCAACAGCAGGTATCCGAATTGATAGTTGAAGGTAATCTTATTTCAAGTAATATGGAATCTGCGGTATTGCCATACGGCCGTGATTTTGGAAATGCCATAGAGAATGTGCAACCTATGAGTATTCTTAGAAACTTCAATGAGTATCGAATGAGTAACACTATGGTTGATTATTTAAAGAATAATGGAGATCCTCGGTTGGGACTCTTTGTTGAGCCAACAGAAACCGGCGTATATAGAGGACTACAAAACGGACTTAATCCTGAACAAATTAGCGCATCAAATCTTTCAGAATTTTCAAGAGACACCAATATTATTTCAAATCAGGCTACTTCAACTGGTTTATTGACATATTCCGAAGTCTTGTTTTTGAAATCAGAAGCAGCCATGAGAGGATGGGGCCCAGGTTCTGCGAAACAGCTCTACGAAAATGGGATAAGAGCTTCAATTGATTATTGGTATACAACCTACACTAATTATAAAAATACACTACCTGAGGATGAGGCCAACGCACTTCCTGTAGTAATTATAGATGAAACAGCCATAAACACGTATCTTACTTCTGCGAATGTGTCCTATAATCCGTCATCGGGTCTAGAACAAATAATAACTCAAAAATGGGTTGCTTTAATCAACCAAGGATTTGAGTCCTACGCCGAATATAGAAGAACCGGATTTCCAAAACTAAATCCAATCCCTAACACAAACGGCGAAAGTGAAACTGGAGGAAGTAGTCTCCCACTTCGAGTGAAATATCCGGCAGAAGAACAATCCTTAAATAGAAATGCATATAATGAGGCACTTGCAAGGCAGGGACCTGATTTACCTACGACTCGCATATGGTGGGATGTCGAACAATAAGATTACGTAATTAGAATCATAGCAATTTATTAATTTAATAACAGTTAACATGAAACTCAAAAAAACTCTAAAATTTACATTTTTATCACTATTTGCTCTTATTAGTACAAGTTTGGTAATTTCGTCATGTAGCAGTAATGATGATGGGGAAGCAGCCAAAAGCAGTGAAAAAACTATTACTTCTTTCGTTTTTAGCAACCTTAATCCTCCATTAGGTGGTACCATCACGGCTAATACAATCGTGGTGAATCTGGGAAGTAATGTAGATGTTACTGCATTGACTCCTACTATTGTCATCTCTCCAAAGGCAACAATTGTTCCTGCAAGTGGAACCGTTCAAAATTTTACATCTCCAGTTACCTATACAGTGACTGCAGAGGACGGATCAACTA
Source organism: Flavobacteriales bacterium (assembly GCA_038255205.1). Lineage (GTDB taxonomy): Bacteria > Bacteroidota > Bacteroidia > Flavobacteriales > Flavobacteriaceae > JBPOFM01. Next base: position 3,979 of record JBBSLN010000043.1, on the reverse strand, counting down.
ATAGTTATCTAGTGACCGTATCTCCTTCGCAAAGCAACGAGGCTGAGATTACATCTTTTGTGTTCGCCGGATTGACACCGCCACAGACTGGCGTTATTACCAATACCTCAATTGAAGTAACAGTTGCGTTCAACGTTGATGTAACTTCGTTGGTACCTACAATCATTATTTCCAATAATGCGACTATTTCGCCCAATACAGGTGTTGCACAAGACTTCACATCACCAGTGATTTACACAGTCACCGCTCAAAACGGAACTACTAAAGTTTTTACCGTAACTGTAAATAAATCCGCAGCACCAGGAATAAATATTTCACCAATATGGCAAAAGACCCTAATATCAGGGGGAGTACCATCATGGTTCACAGCAAATAACGATAGAGATTTGTCAATTTCATCGGAATACATCTACATTCACAATAATAACGATAAGATTCGCGTGATAAACTTGGCAGATGGTTCTGACGTATCAGCTGGTTTTGCGGGTGACCCTGCGAACCCAAATATGGAATTCATAAATGGTAAACAAAATTTTGCTTCTGGTGATTTATTTCTTTTAGGAACTTCAACCGATTCGAACGGAAAGATAATTGCGTCTAATTTTCGTGTTGGTTCTGCAGCATTGAATCCTTGGAACGTTTATAAATGGGATAATAAGAATGCGACCCAAGAATTACTTCTTACATACCCTACACCTGCCGGTACTAAATTGGGAGATAATATAACTGTAGTTGGTGATGTAACTGCAAATGCGACCATTTACGCGCCATCAGCTGGCTCAAACAAAGTATTAAAATTTAGCGTAAGTAACGGTTTGGCAAATGCTGTTCCTACTATAATTACATTAGATGGCATAGCTTCTTTAGGCAATGTCCCTGATGTTTCCCCGGTTTCCACAGGAGCGAGTGCTAACTTGATAATTTCTGGAACAGGTGTTGTAGGAATTGCAGAATACACTCAAAACGGCACGTTGGTGGGTAAACTAGATGACTCATTAAATTCTGGAGATACGGCACCATTGTTCACTTTTGCCTTGGATGTAAAGTCTTTTGAAATAGCTGGAAGAAAAATGATTGCCACAACGTCTACGGACTTTACGGATAATGCAGCAGATGATGGTTATCTATATATTATCGATTACACGGATGGATTACAGAACGTAACTGCTGCTAATATTAGAAGAGTTCCGTTTACTGCTGCAGGAAATATTGATAAGAATCTTAATGGAACGGGGGGCGTGGATGTGGCCGTCTCTGGAAACGAAGCAACCGTTTATGCCCTTCTCACAAACTTTGGTGTTGGTGCATTTAAGGTAACCTATCAATAGGTTGAAAGTGTATACTTTTACTAATTCACCAATTTAATAATCGGAAAGTCATAAAAAACGGTTCATCACTTTCCATAATAAAACTGTAATTAACTATGGATTCATTTTTCAAAACTCGGAATTTGTTTAGTATTGTCGTTTGTCTCTTACTTTTTGTAAGCTGCGAAGAGGATACCTCCTTCAATGAAGGACCGTTTCTAAGTAAACGAACACAGGTGTTGACATTTCGATTTTTAAGTTTGAATCCTCCGGTTGAAGCCACCATAAATGAAAATGAAAAGCTTATAACAGCGACCTTGCCCTTTGGTACAGACATCAGTTCTTTGACCCCTACTATTACGGTATCAGCGAAAGCTACTGTATCTCCTGCGTCAGGCGTTTCTAATGATTTTACGTCGGAAGTCATTTATACGGTAAATGCCGAAAACGGCGTCACGCAAGATTATAGGGTGGTCATTACTATCGCAGAACCAGATGCAAGAACAAAATTGTCGCTAAGCGCTCCCATTTGGAATTTTACCCCTTCGGGAACAGGTGTGCCAAGTTATTTTACGCAAGATGGGGAGCGAGGCATAGCATATGGTAATAATCATGTATATTTAACAAGCAACAACGACAAAATCATCATCCTTGACGCCCTCACAGGAGCGCAACAAGGCTTGTTGGATATGACTGGAGTTGAAGGAGGTGGCCCAAAAATTGCAGATGTAGCGGTTAGTGATGATGGTACGATCTTGGCTTGTAATTCTGTTGAATTTACGACTGATGGTGGTGGTCCAGCAACAACTTTCAAAATTTATAAATGGAGTACCGAGACTGCTGCCCCAGAAGTATTCCTTTCCTATACCAATACACAATATAGAATGGGTGATAGCTTTTCAGTAATTGGCAACATAAATACAAATGCTGTGATACTGACGGTCTTTGGTAGGAAATTCTTAAACCCAACGACTAGAGGCGCATTGATCTTTCGATGGAATGTTGTCAATGGCGTGGTAGACCAAAGTCCAACATTGGTTACTGTAGGTGGTGTTCCTACGTTGACGAGATTAGGGTCTAGACCGCACGCGCAATTGCTGGATATCAATAGCACGTCTTATTACGTAAATGCAAATGATATTGAATTTACCAAAGTCGATTTGGCAGGCACATTTGAAAACAGGATACCAAATTCAGGCCGGGCACTTTATGATGGTTTTACATCTTATTTTGAGATTTTCCAGTTCGCCGGCAAGACGGTTTTAGCTACAGCATTTCCTAGAAGTTCTTCTGAAAGCAGACTAATTGTAATTGACATTACGGATGGTATTGAAAACGTAACCAATACCAAAGTTATATTGAGTCAGGATTTTGTGACAGGTGGAGAAATAGGCAATGCAAATGCGTCTGGTGGAGTTGCTGTAAATATTGTCAATCAAAACAAGGTGGAGATTTATTGTCTAATTACCAACCAAGGTGTAGTAAAATTCGATTTGACTACTGTACCAGATTAATTATATTTTTTTAATTCTTTAAAACTTTGCAATGTAATTGTAGTCTTTTGTTCAGCAATGGATATTGGGAAAGTAGGAATCGGGCGTTTATTGAGTAAATGCTATATTCAATCGTTTTTTAAGATACTTTAAATAGTGAGTAACCCATATTGATATAATCATTTAGTAATAAAACAGTTCGAAACAATGAAACGACCTCATCTTCTCAATTTTTTTTTAAGCCTCATAATCATTGCTTTTCTTCAAAATTGCAGTGAGGATAAGACCATATCCAATGTCATTCCAGAAGGAAACAGACAGATTGAATCATTTTCCTTTGAATCATTTTCGCCAGCTCGTGAAGGTATCATTAAAAATGATTCAAGTTTAATAAGATTAACTGTTCCTATCGGAGCCGACGTTACTGCTTTAGTTCCGTCAATCACATTTTCTGCTGGGGCTACGATATCACCCAATAATGGTGTAGCTCAAGACTTTTCTCAATTTGTGGTTTATACTGTAACAGATATTGAGGGCGCTAAAAAATTATATACTGTGGTGGTGCAAGATGAAGCGCCACCATTAAGTAATATAGCCAAAATAACTGGAATCAGTTTTCCTAAATTGTTCAGAAAAGGTTTGATCAATGAAACAACGAAAGAAATTTTATTGGAAGTAGGATTTGGCACTGACTTATCCGAAGTAATTTTTAATGTTGAACTTAGTGATGAGGATTCTACTATTTCGCCACAGTCCATAAGCACACTCGACTTGACTAGCGACCAACTTTTGACTGTCACCGCCCCTGACGGGACAACAACGGCTACTTACACCATAAAAACAACGGTTTTGCCCCAAGAAACTGGCGTTAGAGGCGTATGGCTGACAAATGTGGATAGCAACGTACTAAATAGCACGGCGGGTATTCAGGAGGCGGTCGCAATTTGTGATGAACTCAATATAAATACAATTTTTGTTGTTACATATAACAAAGCAGCTACCACATATCCGAGCCAAGTTATGGAAAACTTAACGGGAACGAGGATTGCCACTCAATATAATGGCCGTGATCCATTAAGAGAAATAATTGATGCCGCTCATGCCCGAAATATTAAAGTGTTTGCATGGTTTGAATACGGTTTCGCCGCCTTTAATGGAAGTCCAGGGCCCATATTAACG
>JBBSLN010000042.1:0-10473 GCA_038255205.1 Flavobacteriales bacterium | reverse complement strand
TAGCAATAAATAATACGTTGTTACCAAATGTTTTTTAATTCAAGCAAGTAATCTTTCGTAACGTTAAATAACTTTTTATCAAATTCCAATCGGTCATATTTTTAATATTATACACCCGTCTTGTAGAGTTGTCTTTTAATTTAAAGTCAATTAAAATTTCTCCAAATATTTTTTTCATTTTCACATTTTCAATTTCATTATGTTTGATTTCTTTTTTATTAGTTCTGAAATAATTTGAATTGTATAATATTGCAGGAATTGAAATGAATAGAATTCCAGAAAACATTCTTAAAACTATTTGAATCTCTCTTTCGGATATGATTCCAGAGTAAATCTGATAAATTCCAAAAAACAAAAATAGAAAGGGATAAATTTTAAAGATTCCTTCATTCATTCTGCTGCTTTTGTCATTGAATTCAACCGCATTCATTTTAAGGTTTATTTCTCCGTTTGCGAATGATTTAAGTGGTATTTTTTTCATTTTCAAAATATTTTTAACCTTCAGGTCTGTGGTTTGTCTCGTCTTAAGCGCCTAATTTAGCAAATAAAAATAGAACAGAAAACTTGTGAGTCCCGAGAGCTATTGAGATTGCTTAGCCATTTTGCTATGCTCGTGACGCAAGTAGGTTTTCGCTAGCAATTAGTCTTTGCAATGTTATGTGTTCATGCTTACTTACGAGTGGATTGATTTGTTATTGATTGCTCAACCAGATTCATGAAATCGCCCATTTTACTGTCATCCATCCATCGGGTAACTATGACCAAGTCATTCGCATTGTCAATTACAATATAATTTCCTCCAAAACCAGCCGCAAAGTAAATGTCAGATGAAACGTCTTTCCATCTTTGACTTGCATTTATCCACCACATATAACCGTAATCTTTATTAGAACTTGAAGACTGCTGAACAGCGCTCACCCATTTTTCTGATAGTAATTGTTGGTTTTTCCACTTACCCTTTCTTAAGAATAATAGTCCAAACCTAGCTTGGTCTATTGCACTTATAAAAATTCCGCCTCCAGAATGACCACCACCACTTACCGACTGCATCATTAATCCATCAACATTTACAAACGAGTTTTCATATCCATACCAACGCCAGGTAGTAGAAGCACCGATGGGGTCCATTATTTTTTCTTTAAGTATAACAGGTAATGGTTTTCTCCAAACTTGAAGTAATGAATAGGCGAGTAGGTTAACGCGTACATCATTATATTCAAATACAGTACCTGGTTCATTGAGTTTCCTGTTTTTCCAATCCTCAATACCTCCTTCTTTAGGCGGCCGGTCTGCCCAATCATGCAACCCGAAGAGCGTCCCGCTCCAGTCAGAAGACTGGTTTAGCAAATTGTCCCATGTAATTCTTGAATTATGTTGCCCTTCAAAAGTGGCATCCCAAACATAATCCTTCACACTATCATTTACACTTTTTATAAGCCGGTGGTCTATTGCCAATCCTGCTGTTGTCGAAAGAAAACTTTTCGTTACACTAAAAGTCATATCTACTCGATGAACATCTCCCCATTGTGCTACGATGTAACCATTTTTTAGAATTACACCTGCTGGACCGCCACGTTCTTTCATCGGCCCCAAAATTTTATAATCTGGCTCTCTCGCATAGGATTTTAGATTGGCAATTCGTAAATCTCTCTCCACTTTATTTTCGTTTGTTAAAGCGAACGCCACGGCACTGTCCAACAATATTGTACTCATCTTCATGTCCGCAGGTGTTTTCACTTGCCAAGTTGAATCAGGGAAGTAATTGGTCTGGGCATCTGCAACACAAAAGTATAAACAAAAAAAAAGTGCGAGGATTATGTTTTTCATTATTACTGGTATTTAATTTGAATGTCAAACCGCATGAAGCACAACGTTTTTTTGGTGAGTTGCATGGTTAAGCGCCTAATTTAGTAAATAAAAACTGAATAGAAAATTCGACCTGCCACGCTTTTGGGGCGTGGGAGGATTTCCCAGATTAGCGCTGACCCAGCTATGAGCTATGGCTTATACAAGGCTACTGCTCTTGGCTGATGTTTTCTTTTTTAAATGGTTTGATAGCCATTTGTTTTAATGTTCTTATTGTTAATCAATTTTTTGAAGAGACCTTTGCACTGACTATAAACGCTATAAAATTCTAATGGGTTAATAATCCAACTGCTTAAGCACTGCCAGAGCAGCAACTTCATCTTCGGCATCCACGTAAATTTGTATCTCATCAAATAACCCAATATAAGCAGAATCTGATTTGTCGACCTCTTGATGGCGAATATTCGCTTCGGTAAGTGCATTCCTTAAGCCCATGGCTTGCACGTGTGAGGTACCGGAGAATATTTTTTTTCTTTTGCTTTCCATACTCTTTCTTTTATAGGTTAAAATATGCGGTTTAAAAATTTTTCAATACTTTCTTGATTGGCCTTGATAAGCTCTGCTCTAGCAAGACGAATGTCTTTAGGGTTTTTATCTTGTGACAGTTTGAATTTACCTTCCCAATGGGTTATCTCGATTTCAAATCCTTTGATATAATCAATTAGGGCATGCATCCGAGGATGGTCGAGCGGCAATTGAAACTTATGGTCGGGCGCTTCCAGCTGTTCGGTCATACTCACAATGGACTGTTTGACGACTTCTGGGTCGTCAATAGCTGTAACCGTTCCTTTTAGATGTACATTGATATAATTCCAGGTCGGTAGCTGTGTGGTGCTATAAACGCTTGGTGAGATATAACATTGTGGTCCAGAAAAGATGATGGTTACTTTGTTGCCATCTTTCAACAATTCTGCCTGTGGATTAAACGTGTCGAGATGTCCAATTAGTTTTCCTTCATTAAAAATTAAAGGTAAATGTGTCACTAAAGGTTCGCCATCTTTTACGGAAATCACAATCGCTAATGGATACGTTTTAATGACCTCTACTAAGTGGTCTTTATTGTCGTCTTGATGATGTGGTGGTGGATACATTGAATTTGCGATTTCAGATTTATCAATTATGAATTTTGAATTGTTAGTTATAGTTTTTTGGATATGTCAATGTTGTTGATTTTGAATAGAGTGTTGGTATCAATCGTAAATCAACAATCGTAATTCATAATTCCTCACACTCCAAACTGCCGTAAATGATGATCAATGTGTTTGTACTGTATTTTTCCCCATTGCTCCGTTGTGAATTTACCAAACATAGGATGTTCGGGCCAATGCAGATTGGTTGACTTCTTACCAAACTCATGTAAGTCTGAAATCAGTCGTTCTTTCTCTATCTTGAAATCTTCGGTATCCCTAATCACGAATTCTTTTGCGGTCGGGAGGTTATGTTTCCAAGGTTTATCGTTGTACATGTTTTTTTTAAACAATTTAAAAATGAACCTCATGACGGGGTTTGGTTTTTTTAAAGCCAATTTACCATTAGCGACTTGCAGCGGTTTTTGGCTGTGTCGCATCATTTGTGTCACATTCATTTTGCCCCATAACGGTTGTCTCTTTTCATCCAGTTTTTCAATACGATGCAAAACCTCTTGATGTGTGTCAGAATCAAATAAAGATTTCATATTATTGTTATGAATTTAATTGGTTCTGAAATTTACAATATTTATAATTAACGTATGTCAGAAAAAAATCCTTCTTTTTCCATTAAAAATTGGTCAGAAGACGACCGACCTCGAGAGAAATTGCTCAACAAAGGCAAGGATGCATTGAGTGATGCGGAATTGGTGGCTATTTTGATAGGATCAGGAAGCAGGAATGAAAGCGCGGTCGACCTGTGCAAACGAATTCTTGCCAGCACCCAAAATAACTTGAACGCCCTCGGGAAACTGTCCATTAAACAACTGATGGAGTTTAAGGGCATAGGAGAAGCAAAAGCAATTTCAATAGTGGCGGCATTGGAATTGGGACGAAGACGAAGGGGTGAAGAAGCCTTACTAAAAAATAAAATCGAGTCAAGTCATTCCGTATTCGAACTCATGCAGCCCATTATAGGCGAACTGCCACATGAAGAATTTTGGATTGTGTACTTGAATAACAGTAATAAAGTGATTCATAAGAATCAGTTAAGTAAAGGAGGAATCACAGGCACCTTGGTCGACGTGCGATTGGTCATGAAAACAGCTATTGAAGTTGGTGCAACTGGTATTATTCTAGCACATAATCATCCATCGGGTACCTTGAAGCCAAGTGAAGCGGATAAACAAATCACCAAGAAACTAAAAACGGCCGCCGAGAGTTTGGACATTAAGGTTTTAGACCATTTAATCGTTACGGAAAAAGCTTATTTTAGCTTTGCAGATGAAAATATGCTGTGAAAAATCAATATCAAGCACCAAATTCCAATTGGCTATAGTTGGATTTACATCTTGGAATTTACAATTTTGAACTTTTGGAATTTAATAAGAAATGTTACTTGTATACACTCCTAAAATAACCCCTCGATTAAGTTATGTTTTCAAACATATCTGCATTCGTATTTTGGGACTTCCTATATCATTTACCACAACAGTGGAAGAGTTTATCGCTCATGACAGTCTTAAGATGTCTTATGCGAAACAACCTTTAGGTAGCGAGTTTTTTGTCCGAAGTAATGAGTTGTTATTTGAACAGGGACTTTCTGATTTGGATATTCATGTGTTCGATTGGAAACACACCAAGTGTTTTTTCCCCACTAATGAAAAAAGTAATTTACCCTACGATATTTTTGCAGCATCATTCTATCTCTTATGCCGTTATGAAGAATATTTACCACATGTAAAGGATGAGTATGGACGTTTTTTGGGTACAGAAAGTTTGGCGTATAAAAATGACTTTCTACAACAACCAGTCGTCGATATTTGGGCCCATCTGTTTCGTGATGCATTGCATACTGCTTTTGAAGAATACGAATTTAAGGAGCGAACCTATAATGTGCAGCCTATCATCGATGTGCCTATGGCTTATTATTACAGTCAAAAAGGCTTGTTGCGTACTTTCGGAGGAACGCTCAAAGATTTGTACCGATTGCATTTAGGAGATTTTTACAAGCGATATCTAGTATTGGTAGGCTTAAGACGCGATCCCTATGATACCTTTAAATGGATTATTACCAAACAAAAACAAACTAAAAGTAAGTTTATTGTTTTCTTTTCGATAGGAGAATATTCAACCTATGATAAAAACAACAACATCAATAAGAAAGAATTTGTATCCCTTATAAAGTCGGTCGCAGATTATTGCAGGGTTGGTTTGAAAGTATCCTATTTTGGCTTGGATAATTGCGAGATAGTGAAAAAAGAAAAACAAGTCTTGGAGTCGATAGTCAATTATGAGTTGGTGGCGTCGCGTAATTCGTTTTCCAAACTAAACCTACCGGAGTCTTATCGCAACCTGATAGAGTTAGAAGTAAAACAAGACTTTACGATGGGCTATATTGATTTACTGGGCTTTAGAGCAGGCACTTGCACGCCATTTCAGTTTTATGACCTCGATTATGAAATACAGACCCCATTGCAAATCAATACCTTTCATTTGTTTGATAGCACTTTGCTGAAGAGGGCTTCTTTATTGGATAAAAAGCAGGAGATGGAAAGACTCATGGAGGAAGTGAAAAAAGTAAATGGTACTTTTGCACCAGTATTCCATAATCATTCCTTTAGTAATGAAGACCGTTGGAAAGGTTTTAGGGAATTATTTTCAGTTGTATTAGAGTCTGTTCATGAAGATTAAAAACATCAAACATATATTTTTCGATTTAGATCACACCCTATGGGATTTTGATAAGAATTCAGCATTGACCTTCGATAAGATTTTCAAGCTAAACAACCTTGAAATCGATATAGCTAACTTTTTAAGGATTTATGAACCCGTTAACCTCAATTACTGGAAGCTCTATCGCGATTCAGAAATCAATCAAGAAGAGTTGCGCTATGGACGTTTGAGAGACACGTTTAATGCCTTGGAGTTTAGTGTAGAGGACCAATTGATACATCTATTGTCTGAAGATTATATTGCTCATTTGACGACCTTTGATCATCTTTTAGAAGATACCATAGACATCTTGAACTATCTACAACCCAGCTATCATTTGCATATCATTACCAATGGTTTTGGAGAAGCGCAACAAAAGAAAATGCAAGTGTCCAATATTTTGCATTACTTTAAAACGGTCACTAACGCAGAAAATGCCGGTGTAAAAAAGCCCAACCCGATAATTTTTAATCACGCATTACAATTGGCGACTGCAAAGTCAGAAGAAAGTATCATGATAGGGGATAGCTACGAAGCAGATGTTTTGGGCGCATTGGAAGCGGGCTATGATGCCATCTTTTTCAATTATCGAGGCGATACATTCGAACCTCATATCAAGCAAATCAATCGGTTGAATGAGTTAAAAAAGTATCTTTAAATACTTTATTTCGTACCTTGTCGTTTATTGATTTATAATCAATCCAAATGAGAAATTCATCAAGATTATTTTTTTGTGCACTGTTGTTGCTTATGACGACTTTCAGTTCCTGTGTAAAAGACAGCGATATGGTGCATGAAAACGCCATTGAGGCGAGTTCTTCGGTAACTTCAAATTTAATTTTAGTTTCATTTAACGCATCTTCTTTTAGTAATGATTCAGAACAAACAGAGCGTACGTTGCGAACTGACACGACCTATTTGGAGTTGACACGTTCTAATTTTTTAATGGATGAATTATCCCAAACAAACTTAACATTCAAGCTAAAGAACAGTCTGGAAAGGGAATTCAAGATAGATATTGAATTTTTAAATGATTTTGATGAACGTAAGTTTTCGTTACAAATTCCCGTGTCATCAGGGACCAAACAAAAGCCAATTACCGTAGAGACAAATGTCGTCATAGAAATACCAGAATTGGCAACGTTTACGGAAGCCACTAAAATCATCTACACGATCTCAATGCTTCCCGGTGAAAAAAAATTAGTGCCAGAGAATGAAGGTACATTAGAGTTACAATCTGATGCCACCTATTTTCTTGATTTCTAGCCTACCTTTTTATTGTGATTTCAAAATAGTTTTAAGACACAAAGTGTATCTTTACAATTCCGTAGATACTTAATTTTCTATTCCAATGACTAAAGCATTTTATATTTTCTCCTTCCTTATTAGCGCATATTTCAATTCATTCGCACAGAGCAGTGTTAATGATTATAAATATATTCTTGTTCCCAACCAATTTGAATTTTTAAATGAGCGAGATCAGTATCAAATAAATTCGCTTACGAAGTTCCTCTTTAATAAATATGGCTATACAGCCTATATTCAAGACGAAGATTTGCCAGACGATTTAAGTAACAATAGATGCTTGGGATTATTGGCTGACGTCATCAAAGAAAGTGGTTTTTTAAAGACTAAATTACGCATAGATCTAAAAGATTGCAACGGAAATGTCATTCATAGTTCAAAAGTCGGTGAAACGCGGGAAAAGGAATATGTAAAAGCCTATAATGTGGCTTTAAGAGATGCCTTTGAAACGTTTGAGAATTTGGATTACACCTATCAACCCAATGAATCAATTTTGTCTAAATCCAAATCACAGCCAACAACAGTTGTTGTCAGTGCCAAGGAAAAGGAAGAAATTGCCCGTTTAAGAGAAGAAATCAAAACTTTAAAAGAAGAGCAAGAAAATGTTGAGGTTGAAAAACCGATGGCAATAACCAAAAAAGCAGAAGAACCAAAGACGGAAGCCATACCTAAACAAAAAGTAGAGGCAACTGTCGCAAAAGAGAGGATTCCTTCTGGCGCTTTATATGCGCAACCTATCGAAAATGGTTTTCAAATTGTGGATACCACTCCAATGAAAGTGATGATTCTTCAAAATTCGGGCGTAAAGGATGTATTTACAGTGGAAGGCAAAAAAGCCCTAGTTTATAAAAAAGGGGAAGTTTGGATGTATTCAGAATCTGGAGATATCCTAAAAGGTGAGGTTATAAATATCAAATTTTAAGTGAATCTATTTAATTGGAATTTGGTATTTGAATAGTGAATTTTTTTCGCTAGTATCCATATTTTTCTTTCCAGCGTTGCTTTAGAAACTCCCGTTGCGCTTGTTCCCGAGCGTTATTTCCAGGATTGTAAAGCTTTGTGTTTTTAATGTCGTCAGGTAAGAATTCGTGAGGCACAAAATTGTTTTCATAGTTGTGAGCGTATTGGTAGTTGTCTCCATACCCTAATTCCTTCATCAGTTTAGTGGGTGCGTTCCTTATCGATAACGGAACAGATAAATCCCCAGTGTCTCTAACCAATTGTTGTGCTTTTCCAATGGCTTCGTACGCAGCATTACTTTTTGGCGAAGTCGCTAAATACGTCGTGCATTGACTCAAAATAATACGTGATTCAGGATGACCAATCACAGAAACCGCTTGAAAGGTACTGTTCGCAATGACTAAAGCTGTTGGATTTGCATTTCCAATGTCTTCACTCGCCAAAATAAGTAAACGCCGCGCAATAAATTTCACATCCTCACCGCCCTCAATCATCCTTGCCAAATAATAGACCGCTGCATTCGGGTCACTTCCACGGATGGATTTAATAAATGCCGAAATAATATCATAATGCTGCTCGCCAGTTTTATCATACCGCACTGTATTGCTTTGAACACGCTCTAAAACAGAATCATTTGTGATGACAATCGGCTTGTCAGAATTATAACTAGTTACAATCAATTCAAAAATATTGAGCAATTTTCTGGCATCACCACCGGACAATTGTATCAGCGCTTCAGTTTCTTTTAATTCAATAGTTAACTTCGCAAGAATCTCATCTTCAGAAATAGCGCGTTTCAATAGAATTTCCAAATCTTTTTTCTCAAACGAATTTAGCACATACACCTGACAGCGAGAGAGTAGGGCAGAGATGACTTCAAAACTTGGGTTCTCGGTCGTTGCACCTATTAATGTGACCCAACCTTTTTCAACTGCCTGCAACAGCGAATCCTGTTGCGATTTGCTGAAGCGATGGATTTCATCAATAAATAAGATAGGATTTTTTGTCGTGAACAAACCGCCACTTTGTTTGGCCTTTTCAATCACATCCCGCACATCCTTGACACCACTATTAATGGCACTCAACGCATAAAAGGGTCTATTGGATTCGTTTGCAATAATGTTGGCAAGCGTCGTTTTACCGATTCCCGGAGGTCCCCAAAAAATCATGGAGGGAATAATCCCCTGTTTGATATGCTGCGTCAACACGCCTTTATCGCCAATTAAATGAGTCTGGCTTAAATAATCTTTAAGGTGTTTTGGTCGTAAACGTTCGGCTAATGGTTCATTCATAGAGTAAAATTACATTAATTCCTGTGAAATGATAAATTCACGAATACAATATTGTAAAATAAAAACGTATGAGTAAAACAGAAATTTCAATAGTAATAATTTGGGCATGTCTTTTTGATGAAAAATCAAAAAGTCACGCTTTCACTACTCAATCTTTTTTGCCAAAAAAGGCAAAAAAGGATTTCAGACAAGCCGTTCAATCGTTCATGCAAAGGCTGACAATATTTCATATTATAAATAATTGGTCAATAAATTGAAGGGATTGTTATAAATTTAAACATGGACGACCAACATCAATTTAAATATTCAACAGGAGTGTTTGCTTACCCAATCGCATTTGTGATGGTTATATGGATCGTGTTCTGGGCGCAAGTACGGTTTTTTCCAGAGATAAAAAGTTTTGGGATTTATCCTCAAACTTTGGAAGGAATTCGTGGTATTTTCTTGAGCCCTTTCATACATGGCGATATTGAACATATTTATCACAATACTATTCCCTTATTTATATTAACAATGGCGTTATTTTATTTCTATAGACCAATTGCTTGGAAGGTCTTGTTTTTTGGTATTGTTTTATCGGGGTTGATTACGTGGTGGATTGGAAGACCAGCCAACCACATTGGTGCTAGTGGCGTGATTTATGTTTTGGTCAGTTTCATATTTTTTAAGGGAATGTTTGCCAAACATTTTCGATTGGTAGCGCTGTCCTTATTGGTTATTTTTTTATATGGAAGTATGATTTGGTATGTGTTTCCTGTTAAGGAAGGTATGTCGTGGGAAGGTCATTTGGGTGGATTGATTACAGGTATTCTTTTTGCCGTAATTTTCAGAAAAACAATAGCGAAGCCAGAAAAGTATGTTTGGCAGCAGCCCGATTATAAAGACGATGACGACCCTTTCTTAAAGCATTTTGATGCCGATGGAAATTTCATAGAACACTTGGAACCTGAAATTGAACCTGAAGTTGAAAATGAAGTTGAACCTGAAGTTGAAAATGAAGAATTTTCCAACTATACTTACACTTTCAAACCTTTAAAAGATGACGACATACTATAATTCCCAATTGTAATTTCATTTATTTTAAAAATCGTAAATCGTAAATCGTAAATCGTAAATCGTAAATCGTAAATCGTAAATCGTAAATCGTAAATCGTAAATCGTAAATCGTAAATCGTAAATCGTAAATCGTAAATCGTAAATCTAAAGCC
>JBBSLN010000041.1:0-10506 GCA_038255205.1 Flavobacteriales bacterium | reverse complement strand
TCAGTTTTTCTCTTTTAGATATAGGAATGGCTTCATTCTGTATAGCAAGCCTTAAATGTTCCTGATTTTTTTGTTTAGCATATAACAATTCATGGAATTGCGAAATTGTTAGACTTTTTTCAGCTCGTTGTACTAATTTTATGTCATCACCCCATTCAATAAATCCTTCTTCCAAAACCCTGATATAAGTGCCTGGAAAACCATGTTCTATAAACTGCTTTAATACCTTTTGAGTGCCAAATTTCACACCAAATTTATAGCAAGGCTCACGAGGTTGTGTGATTTGCACAAGTGCTTCACCAATTTTGTAGAGATCTCCAATGTAAAGTTGTGTTTCGTCCAATCCTGAAACGGTTAAATTTTCACCAAGCATGCCATAAGTCCAATCTAAATTGGGATATAAATTTTTCCAGTAATCATAATGATCTGCTGAAAATAGATAGCATGCTTTAAAAATACCACCATGATGCTTTCTATCGGAAACTTCATCACCTTTCACATCTTCTTTTCCTAAATAGATAGGTTGAGTGGTAGGTTTTTTAAAAATGCCTGTGGTCACATTTTTTCCTCTCCATTTTATAATTGTAGGTTCAGCGATGTTAGTTGAAATGATTTTCATCCTATAAATGTAACAAAAAACCACTTCGGATATTCAAAGTGGTTTTGTAAAGTTTCTTGGAATTACTTTAATTCATCTATTCTTTGGAGTCTCGATTTTTGTTGATCGAACTTTTTGTAGTTTGAAATAAGGGCTTATTTTAAAGTTATCACTCCACAAATTAAAATAAAAAAAACCGTCTTTTTGAGACGGTTTTATATAAAGAAAATTAATTTTAATTATGAAACAATAAAGATGGAAGCTATCGCATTTACTTCAGCCATAGTCAAAGGTTCGTCAAAGGCTTCTGTAACAGCGTCGGCACCACCAAATTGTCCAAACATTCCAGCCAAATTAACTCCACCTTGTACGGTGTTAGCTTCTCCTGCGTAAACAGCAGCAAAATCTGAAGGCAACGTATTTTCGGCTTGTGTAATCCATCCCTTTTCACCACGCATTCTTCTTACTTGTGACGCGTGTCTTGCTTCTACTGAATGTACTTGTAGTGCAAAAGTCAACAATGTGTTGTCATTTGCCAAAGCTCCTGCCTGACCTTTAAAAGCTCTGACACCAGTATCTTCAAATCCTTGTGATAAAGCCAAGAAGGTTGGATAACTGGTAAATGTAGGTAAATTTAAATCTCCACCTGAAAAATCAAATGTAGGTTCATCTATAGCCGCATTTCCAAGTGCGCCCTTGAAAAAATCAACATGGGTAGCCTCATGGTTTAGTATTGTTTGGAATACCGCACGGTCTGCCTGTGGAATCAGTCCATCTGTATCCATACCGATTTGATAGAAATTTCTTTCTAAATATTCTAAAGTCAATGCAAAGTTCAAGACGTCATTATTAGCTCCCATATACGTTGCGCTCGCCATAGAATTTGTGGCTGCTTTTGCTTTAGAGCTGGTCGCTGCAAGACTAAAGGGGATGGAGGCCATAACAGCCTTTGCACCAAAAGATTTAAATTGATCGAATGAGTCTCTTCTTGATCCTTCTTTACTTAAAAGGTCTTTATTAGAGAGTGCATCTAAAAGTTTTATAAAATTCATAATATTTGTTTTTTTAAATTAAGAAATTGATTAAGATGTTGGCAATTGGTTTGCTGTAAACGGGGTTACTACAAATCCAGTATCTATTACTGCTGACAACACAACTGATGGTGCCAAGGCTTTGTCAAAAGCAGGAGCACTACCTCCAATGCCGATTAGAATGTCATTACCAGCAAAGTCCATGGAACCTGGGTTCAATAAATCTCTAATTGCTGATGCATGTCTTGCTTCAACAGAAACTATTTTTCCTGCCAACAACAAGTAAGTCATGCCTGCTGCATCGCTAGCATCAAGTAATTGTCCTGCACCGTTATAAGCGGAAACACCTGTATCTTCCAATACCTTCGCAGTACCTAAAACCGCAGCTCTACTTCCAAAATCAACACTGCTAAAATCAAACTCTAAGGTAGGTAAAACATCATTAGGAGCTACTGCAGTAATTGCAGTCTTGAAAAACTCTCTGTGAATAACCTCGTGATTATAGAGATCTTCCAATATTTGTTTTTCTTTGGCGGGAGCTCCTGCCCAATATGATCCAGCGAGCACTTGAGTGTAAAATTCAGCTTCCAATTGCTCCAAGGCAAAGGCATAATTTAAAATTCCCAAATTACCAGCTCCCAAATCAAACACACCTGGCTGTTGAGGTACAGATGAATCGTCGTCATTGCTACATGCAATTAATAATCCCGAACCAACAACTGCCATTCCACTTAATTTTAAGAATTGGCGTCTTTTGTTAATTTCTGAGACATTTTGGTTTTGCTCTTTTAAAACTTTGTTTTTCATATCTATTTTTTTTAAGGTATTCATACTATTGCTTTTAAGTTAAACGAATTTGATTGCGTTAATCTAGCTTCTATACTATCTACGAAAAAACATTCTATTCGGTTTTATAAAAAGTAAAAAAACCGATAAAAATGTTTTAGCAAGAAATTCATAAATCAAAAGTATGGAAATGTTATAGAATGCTTTAGTCTGTATGAAAAGAATGTTAACGCATTAGCAATAAAGGCAACTGTAAATAAATTCAGTCATTCGGATTTAAATGCCGGAATCTACCGCATTTTATTCTCAAAGTAGAATTTAATGAATTTGGAATTTTAACGCTATGTGTAGTGCGCGCCGAGGTAATTTATTTGATAATAAATGGATTCTCACTTTTGTAATTCCTAACAATGAAATCTAAGGCAGTGTTCAGAAGCTCTCCCATGTTTTTAGATTTTTTAAAATGGACGTCTCCCGTGAGCTTGAATAGTCCGTTTTTTAGTTGCTTGATTTTTTCTGGAGTAGAAATGTTGTCTTCCTTCATACAATTAAGGAGATCGTGTAAGCGCTCGTGCTCGCTGGTGGCACGCTTTGCCAATAACGAACGTTCTTCTTTTTCGTATTGTTCAATTGATTCCTTGGTCAAAACCTTTGAACTCATATGTACCAATGCATTGTTTTCCTTTAAAAATTGAGGTTTATAAACTTTGGGATTGCCCTCATAACTCTGTTGGTCGAAGTCAATGGCTCGAATTCGGTATTGAATTCTATCAAAATCGTTCGTAATAACCACCACATAATTATAGGAACGCATATCTGCCAATAATCGGACGAAACAACGTTCATTAAACTTTACAAACTCTTTTGCAATTGCTTTTTTGTCCTGATCAGAGCAGTTCTCGAGGTAGTCTTTTATAAACGTGTCCCCCGGAATGCCGGAAATATGTTCTTCAATAAGTGTGTCTTTATATACTAAAAAGTTGATGTGGTTAGGCGAGAGGAGATGCTCTAGTTCCAAACCATATATACGCGAAGCATCCGCTTTTTTGATGTATAGGAAAATATAGTTGTCATTGATAATGTTCCGTACCTTGATTCGAAACGGTTTAGTGTTTCCAAAAGTGCAAAAATCAATACTATCGATATTTAAATAAGGAATGATATTTTCACTTCCGTCAGAGTGCAGAATGGAATACATCTGCTTTAAACTATGCTCGATTTCATCACGTTCATGCTCTGCGAAATAAGTGCTTATCCAAAGTGTATCCTCTCCATTTGAATCAAAAATTTGAACTGCACCTTGAAAGCGAAGTAAATCTTCATAAAATATCGGAATCTTTATATTTCGACCTTGATTTGTTAGATAATCAAATAACAAAGGCGTTATAGGGAAAGCCGGTTTTTTCTTTGAAATAAGTTTTTTATCCACGATAATTTTGTGATGCATTCGAAGATAATTTTTAAATCCATCAAAAGCAAAAAAGCCACCTTTTTTTTTCAAGATGGCTTTTTATTGATATAAGAGATAGTTATTCTGTTTTTTTCGCAGGCATCTGTCGACCACCTTGATTTAGGGTTAAGCCAGTAATTTTCCCATCCTCATTTTTATCAAATAGTAACTTGGCTTCTACAACCTTTAAGAAAAAAGTATCCTCGCTTTCAGCAAAGATTTCAAACTGTGGCTGACCAGTAAGCTGCGCAAAAATTTGAGCACCTTTTGTCGTGACTTCTAATACGGCGCCAGGAGCCAATTCATAGGTTCCAACATATTGCTTGAGAACCTCTGGTGTTAAATTGATAACAGTTTGTTCAGCAGGAGGCATTTTATCTATTTCGATACCAACAAGCGTTTCCCCGTTGGCCGTCATATTTACTTCTTTCTTTCCATCTTTTTCTGAAAATAGATAAGCAGTTGTTCCACCATCAAAAATGAAATTAACTTTTGTCATGGGATAAATTTCCATTTTTGTGCTGCCTTCCCTTTGACTGAATAACTGACCGTTTTCATAAGTAATATACCTAATGACATTCTCATCATATTGATAGGCACCCACCCACTTGTTGAGTTCGTTTTCTGATAGCTCTATCGCGTCTTTTTTGTCTGGAAATGGTTTGCCAATGGCCATAGCAGCAATCGCTGTCGTTGTGGCTGAAATATTTTTACAATCGCAATTTGTTAAACCAGAAACAAAAATCTTTTCATTCGGCAAATAGATGCCCATTGTCGTATATCCAAAAATCCCCCCACCATGCTGTATACTTGGGGAACCATTTATATTGGCTTCTACTAATCCATATCCATACTGAATATGCTCTCCACTATTGAGAGTAGAGCCGTGAATCGCTTTTTCGTAACTTGATTTTTTTATCAAGGTATGATTGTTAAGTGCATTTTGCCATTTTAATAAATCTTCGGTCGTAGACATAATTGAACCTGCCGCATAAGGCAAGGTCAAACTTAAGTAATCGGCATTTCTATACCCATTTTCGGTTTTAGAATAGCCTGAAGCTCTATTTGGAACAATATCTCTCATGCTGCCGTAAGAGGAGGAATTCATACCTAGCTTCTGAAAAATATTTTCCTCTATAAAATCGGCATAGGTTTGGCCTGAAGCGATTTCTATGATATAACCCAAAAGAATGTAACCCGAATTATTATACAAAAATTTCTCACCTGGTTCAAAATCCATTGCTTCGTTTTTGAAGACATCAATCAAAACTTTCGGCGTCATATCAGTTCTAGCGTTTGCCATAAAGTTCGGCATGCCGGTATAACTTTTAATCCCAGAGGTATGGTTCAACAATTGATGAATCGAGATTTTTTTACCGAGAGTTGGATAATCTGGGATGTATTTAGTGATATCATCGTCAACTTTAAGTTTTCCTTGTTCTTCAAGCATCAAAATTGCTACAGCTGTAAATTGTTTAGTGATGGACCCTATTTCGATGACGTTCTTTGCTGTCATCGGAACGTTTAATTCCAAGTTTGCCATTCCAAAGGCTTTTTGATAAATCGGTTTGCCATCCTTGGCGATTAAAAAGGTAACACCAGGTTCATCAGTTTTATATTCTGATTTAAGATAGGCATCGACCTTTTGTTCTAATGTTTGAGCGATTGCTGAAGAAAAGCAGCACAGTGTGATGACACTAAATAAAAGATTTTTGAAAATTGTTGATGATTTCATACGATTGATTTTTGATTACGTGTAAGTTAATATTTGGATATGACGCACGATTGGAATTTTGGTTACAGAAAATAGTCAAATGTCATTTTACAAATTTGTATTTCAGTCAAACCAAGAATTAAGAACCGCTAGTATCTAATGCATTATTATATTTTGAAGTTGCTTTTTTCAGATTCTCCGAAAGTGATTTCAGCCACGCCAAATGATTCGCAATTAAATACGCTTCCTGAAGTCCATGAAGCGTCTCGGTATCGAGTTCGGTGTTGCCCTTTTTAATGTTTTCATCCCGTAAATTGGAAAGCTGCTGATAATGTTCCAATAACTTTTCCTGTGCGGCATCAACTTGCACTTCCTCCAGTTCTGTGGACGATTCCGAATGGTCTATGCTATCAATTGATTTTTGAAGTGTGTTTGAAATAGTTTTGATGAGCGCATCAAATTCTTTGGAAACGGGTGTTGTTGTATGGTTGATAACAAAATTACCAATAGATGCAATCGCCGATATTATGGTCTGATTGAGCGTCACAATATCGTAAATCAGTTCAAACTCTTTCTGTTTCGATTTTGGGTCTTGGGTCAACCGTTGAAACGCCGCATTCAAATTGCTGATAGCGAGAAAAGCTTCTTTCCTCGCCACGTTATAAGCGAGTTTGTTTTCACTTTTATCATGATACAACTTTTGCGTCGCCATAAGATACTGTTTGCTCATTTTAATCGCATTCAGTAGGACTTGTTTTAAATTGTCGGCTTCCCAAGTAGGCCATAAAACATAGTTTGCAACAACAGCGATACCTGCGCCAATAACCGTATCCAGCACACGGTACTGAATCACCTGAAAAGCGTCCGGATTAATCAATGAATACACGAATATGATACTTACAGTAATCAAAGCTGCCGCAAATTTATAATTCTGCTGTATCAGGGCAAACGCCAAGGTCAGAGAAACAATCGCCAATATCGAATAGACAATCACGTTTTGAGTTAGTAGCACTACGCCAATGGCAAAAGCGGCACCAATAAGGGTTCCGATGATACGGTCTTTGGAACGCTCTTTCGTGAGTCCATAACTAGGTCTCATTATGACCACAATGGTCAAGAGAATCCAATAGGTGTTTCGGATGTCGAACAGTGTTCCGACAATGAAGGCAAAGACAATAGCCACCGTAAATCGCAAGGCATGTCGAAACATGGTGGAATTCCAACTCAAATTTTGAACAATGACATTTAATCTGTATTCCTGAAGGGTTAAGAACTGGCTGGCATCTTGGCGTTTTAAGGAGACTTTGGAAGCGTCCTTGACATTCGCCATAACACGTCGGATGGCTCTGATTTCAAGTAACAATTGTTCTTGATAGTCGTATAGATTTTTGAGCACTAATGCGCCTTCCCGTGCTTCGGGCAATTTGACTGTATCTATATAATTTCGGATGGCGTCATTAGCTTTTGACAATGATTCTAACAACTTGTCCTTACTTGGTATTTTATCCTTTTGGATCAATAATTCCGACAATCGGATGAGGTGATTTCCCATCACCTTATTTAGAGTTTTGGAAGCTTTTAGAAATTCTTTGCGCTCACCAAATATATCATCAATCATTTTATAATCGAGATGTTTGGCTTCAATCAGTTCGAATATGTTGATGGAGGAGAGGAAAATCAATAATTGCTTTTCCTCATAATGTGAACGCCCAGAACGTTTTCGCACGTTTAGCAGTGCTTCTCTTAAAGTTTCATGCTTTCCGTTAATTTGCGGTTGAAGCACCAAAGCTTGCTTTAAGAGCGCATCCCGTTTTTTCTGTTTGGTCAGTAATTTTGCCCGAATCTTCATGTATTCGCCAATGAGTAGGAGTGTGTCTGATAGCAGTTGGTTATCGTCCTGTTTTGGCGCGAGTAGTTGGAAGATGTAAGAGACCAACAGATACCATAATCCACCTACGCCCATCAGTATGACTTGCGTCAAAATATCTTCAACAGTTTCATTCTGAATGGCAAATGCTAACACCATTGCCAACAGACCAGAAAAGGACACCAATGAAGCCCTAAAGCCATACACCGAAATAAAGGACACCGCAAAAGAAATGACTGCTAATGCCAAAAGCAAAACAGGAAACACGGGCTTCGAAAACAGAATAATGGCAGTAATCAGCATGGTGAGCACATTACTGATAAGAATAGCATTGATTTTACGCTTTAAACTTCCCGGAATATCACCAGGTGCATTTAAAAAAGCACCAACCATAATGGCAGGAGCATATTTAAAATAGCCCAAAAAGTACAGCACAGCCAATGGCGCGACAATAGCGAACGCCAACCGAATCCCTCGAGAAAAGTTAGAGCTTTTAATGAATAATTCTAGTTGTTTGAACTGTTCTTTCAAGGGATTCGCAATTTGGTTGTAAAGATACTTCAAATGGGTAGGAGTATGGAATGGTATGGCTATTTTAGTTGGTAGTTGGTTGTATTCATAAAATCACTACATAAGGGAAACGGTTGGATATCAGAATTTGGGATGTAAAGTAATTGTGTATTTGGGATGTAATTATTGTTTGGGTTGCTTAACGGTCTCGGCCATGAGCATTCTGATTTGGATAGAACTAGCATTATATTATATACGGTACCAGCAAATGTTTTTTCTATGAGTTAAAATAGAGCTGCAATAGTATTAATCCAATCTATACAAATTGTCAACTGTCTACGAAATTCAAAAATTTATGGTTTCAATTAGAGTCCATCACTTTTATTTTTTCAACGCATTCGAATTCTGTCTGCCTTGCATAATTACAATGGTCTCAACCAGTCCTTTTGAAAGAAGTGGAATTTCTGGATGGCCAATATAGAAACACACCTTTATTTTAAGCAATTTAGAATCCTTTTACTATCTTGAAACGCTAAAAGTTGTATCGATATATAACGTGTAACTTAAATTAGGCTAAGACCGCTAATCAATTTAAATATAAATTTTCATGAAAAAACACTACCTATTTCTTCTACTGTTTACTATCACTAGTGCCCTTTTTGCTCAAAGTAAAATCATGGAGAGCTTGAGTATGAAAAGTGCTCTTTTGAATACCGAGGTCAAATATTCGATTTACTTACCAGATGGATATGAATATTCTGAACGTAATTATCCAGTGGTATACCTCTTAAACGGTTACAAAGGTGACGAAACAAGCTGGATTGAAGCAGGTGGGATGCAACGAATAGTGGACCATGAAATCGAAAAAGGAAATATCCAGAAAATGCTGATTGTTATGCCCGATGGGGATGATAGACTTTATATGAACAGAACTGATGGCACCTATCCCTTTGAAGATATGTTTATGAAAGAGTTACTGCCTTATATTGAAAGTCAGTACCGTATTCGCAAAGGAAAACGATATACAGGAATCAGTGGGCTCTCCATGGGAGGAGCTGGTTCCTTAAAACTAGCTTTAAAGTATGACAAACATTTTGGAGCCTGCGCCGCATATAGTTCTGCCATCTTTACGGAGGAATCGGTCACTACTTCTGAGCAAGATGCTATGAATGGCTATGTCTCAAAGGCCATGCCCGATATGGTAAATGCCAAAGGTAAAAACAGACTCAATAAAAGCTATGAAGAGTACGATGTACTTCAACTTGTTAAAACCAAAGATCCACAACTATTAAAAACCGTAAAAATATATTTTGATTGCGGGGATGATGATTTTCTTACTTTAGGAAATGCCCAATTACATAAAGAACTTATAGTAAAGCAAATACCCCACGAATATAGGGTTCGAGATGGGGAGCATACTTGGCCTTTTTGGCGTGAATCTTTGCCTTTAGGTTTAAAGTTTATCAGTGATTCTTTTTGGAAATAGGCTTATTTGATTTTGAAGTAAGTAACACCTAGTTCATAGAAACTTCTCTAATACAATCTTACATTGTTTTACTTAGTTTGTATTCGAGGTAGGGTCAAAAGGAAAATCCGCAGGATAGTTTCAATTGTATATATCGATAGTTAAACGAATTTACTTTTTAAAACGAGATATTCAATACGTAGTTCTACGTAATTTTTCAAAAGTACATAACCAAAAAACCACCTCATTTTCACAAAGTGGTTATTGGTAAATTTCATGAGATTGCTTCGTCGCCGAAAAGGCTTCTGGCAATGACATTTTATTAACGAAGTTACTATTTTATCATTTCATAAGATCGTTTGATAAACTCGCTCAATTCCTTGCCTTTCAACAAACCTTGAGATAATCTCGCCAAGTCTAAACTTTGTGAAATTAAGCGTTCCTGTTTTTTCTTGGTTTTAGTGTTTAGGATTTCGCCAACCAATTCAGAATTGGTATTCACTACCAAATTGTACATTTCTGGCATATTGCCCATTCCAAACATTCCGCCGCCGCCAGTAGCTTGCATCTCTTTCATACGACGCATAAATTCCGGTTGCGTAATGATGAAAGGCGACGCATCGCTATCCATAGCTTCCAATTGTACCATGAATTTTTCTGATGGAATGGCTTCTTTCAAGATGTCTTCCAATTGTTTTTTCTCATCATCAGACAATTTAGAAATCGCCGTTTCATCTTTCTTGATAAGGTTGTCAACATGGTCAGCATCGACACGAACGAATGAAATATTTTCTTTGCTCGATTCCAATTTTTGCATCAAATGCGATATAATTGGAGAGTCCAATAACAAGACTTCGTAGCCTTTCGCTGTTGCAGCTTCTATATAACTGTGTTGTGCATCTTCATTGGAAGCATACAAAATCACAAGTTTACCATCTTTATCCGTTTGATTTTCTTTGATTTTTTCAATCAATTCATCATAGATGTAATATTTCTTGTCAACCGTTGGGTACAATGCAAAGGCATCTGCTTTCTCGAAAAATTTATCTTCCGACAACATTCCGTATTCAATCACGATTTTGATG
>JBBSLN010000040.1:0-10698 GCA_038255205.1 Flavobacteriales bacterium | reverse complement strand
TGGCCGTTGCAATAAACATTACTTTTGACAAATCAAATCCCATTTCAAGGAAATTGTCATAGAATTCGCCATTTTGTTCTGGATCTAAAACTTCCAACATTGCGGACGAAGGATCCCCTTGATGGCTATTAGTCAATTTATCAATTTCGTCCAAAACAAATACAGGATTTGAAGTTCCCGCTTTCTTTAAACTTTGAAGGATTCGTCCTGGCATCGCTCCTATGTATGTTTTACGGTGACCACGGATTTCCGCTTCGTCACGCAAACCACCAAGCGACATTCTTACATACTCTCTTCCCAACGCTTCCGCAATGGATTTCCCAAGAGATGTTTTACCTACGCCAGGAGGGCCATAAAGACAGAGAATTGGTGATTTCATATCATTTCGCAATTTCAAAACTGCTAAATATTCAATGATACGTCGTTTCACATCATCCAATCCGTAGTGGTCTCTGTCGAGAATACGCATTGCGCGTTTCAGGTCAAATTTATCCTTGCTGAATTCATTCCAAGGTAATTCAAGAAATAAATCGAGATAGTTACGTTGAATTGAATATTCGGCAACTTGAGGATTCATGCGTTGCAACTTAGACAATTCCTTTGTGAAATGTTCCTCGATTTTATCATCCCACTTTTTGCTTTTAGAACGCTCGCGCATTTCATCTAATTCTTCATCATAAGAAACACCGCCCAATTCTTCTTGAATCGTTTTCATTTGCTGATGCAGGAAATACTCACGCTGCTGCTGGCTCATATCACTTTGAACCTTACTCTGAATATCATTTTTAAGTTCCAATTTCTGGAACTCCATATTCATGAATTTCAAGGTTGCCAATGCGCGCTCTTTCAAATCATTTATTTCCAGTAGCTTTTGTTTATCCTCAACCGAAAGATTCATGTTTGAGGACACAAAATTGATTAAGAATGAGGAGCTCTCGATATTCTTTATTGCAAAAGTGGCTTCTGTTGGGATATTTGGACTTTCCTTGATAATCTCAAGTGCTAAATCCTTTATAGATTCAATAATGGCTTTAAACTCATCATTATCTTCTGCTGGCTTTGCTTCTGCTACATCAACAACAGTTGCAGTAATATATGGTTTCTCCGTAAGCACTTGTCTGACATCAAAACGCTTTTTACCTTGTATGATAATCGTTGTATTACCATCAGGCATCTTCAATACTCGAAGGATTCTTGCAACTGTCCCCGTCTTATATATGTCTTTCCCTTTTGGATCTTCAATGGTTCCATCCTTTTGAGAAACCACACCTATCACTTTACTGCCTTTGTTGGCATCATTAATAAGCTTGATGGATTTATCGCGTCCTGCCGTAATCGGGATTACAACACCGGGAAACAAAACGGTATTTCGCAATGGCAAAATGGGAAGTGTTTCTGGTAAGGATTCATTATTAATTTCTGCTTCATCTTCTGGCGTCATTAAAGGAATTAATTCTGAATTCTCATCAAAATCCTGAAATGACAAACTGTCAAGACTTAAAAATTTAGATTTCGTCATATTTGTTTTTAGGTCATTCTGTCATTAAAATTCAGAATGGTTTATGTATCTCTAATTAATAAAATAATGTTTGAATCTGATTTTCAGATGCTTATACTAAAAGAGCCATCAAACACACCTTCATAAATTCAATAGTTATGCCATAGTTAGGTTTTTTAGTTCAGAGTTTCGGGTTTTGGGTTTTGGGTTTCGGGTTTCGGTTTTCGGGTTTCGTTTTTTGGTTATCGGTTTTCGGTTTACGATTTACAGTTTTCGGTTTTCGGGTTTCGGTTCTTGGTTATCGGTTTACGGTTTACGGTTTACAGTTTACGGTTTTCGGTTTCGGTTTTGATATATGGAATTTACCGAACTTGAAACAACAGAAACTAGAAACCAAAAACTTTTTTTTCCAAAACTGTAACATACTTTGAGTAACTTCATCTTTATACTAAAGCATTTGTTTTTTTGACACTAACCAACCAAAATATCGAACAGCTCTTGAAGCTTTGCAAATCTAAAGACCAACGTGCGCAATTGGAGGTCTATAATAGATATTACAAAGCGATGTATAACACTTCGTATCGAATTGTAAAAGATTCGTATAAAGCTGAAGACATCATGCAAGAGTCATTTTTAGCCGCTTTCACGAAGTTGGACAGCTTAAAAGAAGCTTCGATGTTTGGTGCTTGGTTAAAGCGGATTGTCGTCAATAATAGTATTCATTATTACAATCTGAATGCAAAATATCAAGGTGTTCCTTTAGAGGCTGTGGTATATAAAATTGAAGACGAGCAAGGAATTGCCGAAGATGATGAACAGATGACGACCAAGGTAGCGCAAATCATAGCGACCATGAAAACATTGAAGGAGAGTTACCAAGTCGGTTTGAATTTACACCTTATTGAAGGCTATGATTATGACGAAATATGCGAAATCATGAACATAAGCCATGGTAATTGTAGAACCATGATATCAAGAGCAAAAGAGAGTTTAAGACAGAGGTTGCTTTCACCAGCATAAAAGATAAGACAATGAAAAAAGATAATATAAATCAACTTTTTGAAAATTTACAGGGAGAATTTGATGTAGAAGTGCCTAAACTCGGCCATCAAGAACGGTTTTTGTCAAAATTGAATTCAACTGATTCAAAGGCGGTTAAGGCGTCTTCAAAAACTTTTAAACTTTGGAAACCCTTATTGGCTGTTGCTGCTACAATTGTAATTTGCTTTAGTTTGATGACCATTTTGAACTCACAACCTGAAACAAATGATTTGGCGAGTGTATCTCCTGAACTATCGAAAACACAGGATTTCTTTACATCAACAATAGAAAACGAACTGAACAAACTCAATAATGAACGAACACCAGAAACTAAAGGATTAGTTGACGATGCATTGAAACAATTGAAAATCCTTGAAAACGATTACGAATCCTTAAAAAAAGACCTTACTGAAAGTGGTGATGATAAACGCGTTATCTATGCCATGATCAGTAATTTTCAAAATAGAATCTATGTGTTGCAGAGCGTTATGGAACGTATCGATGATGTGAAACAACTGAAACAAATGACACTCTAAGTTAGAGAAAAGAATAAAGAATAAAGAAAATAGACGGTCATTAAAAAATAATAAACTTTGGCGAAAGCCGGAACTTCTAAAAAAAACAAATCATGACATCACAAATACTGCATAAAACAATTTTTGCCCTTTTAATGATTCCTGCAATAGTTTTGGGCAACAATCCTTCAGAAGGAAAAGGAGCACACTCCAAAGAAAAAATCATTAAAAAAGAATTTACGGTCAATAGCAGTGCGACTTTAAAAGTAGATAATAGCTATGGCAACATCAACGTAATAACTTATACTGGCAACAAAACCATTATCGAAGTGACCATTAAAACAAATAGCAATGATGCTGAAAAAGCGAAGGAAAAATTGGATGATATTACTGTTGATTTCAGCGCAACTGCTGACTTGGTATCGGCAAAGACCATTTTTGATAAGAATAAATCCAAATCTTGGTGGAATTGGGGAAAGAACAATAATGTAAACATGGAGGTAAATTACCTCATCAAACTACCAATTACCAATAATGTCGATTTAAATAATGACTATGGCAGTATCACTATTGATAAATTGGAAGGACGTGCGGTGATCAACTGTGACTATGGAAAAATAACTACAAAAGAACTGATGGCAGATAATAACCACATAACGTTTGATTATACTAACAACAGTTATTTCGAATACATTAAAAGCGGTAAAATAAATGCTGATTACAGTGATTATACCGTTGCCAAAGCAAAAAGCCTCGACATCAATGCAGATTACACCAAATCAACCATCAAAATTGCAGAAAACGTCTCATACAGTTGCGACTATGGCTCCATGACGGTAGAAAATGTCAACAATCTATCTGGGAATGGAGATTATTTGACCTTGGTCATTGGCGATGTCTATAAAAACGTTCAGCTAGACTCTGATTATGGCTCTATAAAGATTGGACGTATGACTGCGAATGCTGGAAACGTTAGCATTCAATCTAATTATGCTGGAATTACCATCGGATTTGATTCAGCCTATAATTTTAAGTTTGAATTGGATTTGGAATATGCATCATTACGAGATTCTGATGGATTTGAGTTTACCAAAAAGAAAATAGAATCCACAGACAAATATTATCAAGGTTACTATGGAAGTGCATCTACCTCTAACCTAATAAAAATAAATGCCGATTATGGAAGTGTCACTTTTAAAAGAAATTAATCAAAATAATAAACAATGAAAAAATCAATCTTATTAATAACTGTGTTGCTTGTTGCAACCACTATCCAAGCTCAAAAGAAAATCAAAGGAAATGGTAAAATGGCCACCATTACACGCACAACATCAGATTACGACGGCGTTAAATGTGCGGGATCGTTCGACTATGTCTTGGTTTCAGGAACAGAAGGAGCCATCAAAATCGAAGGCGAAGAAAATCTATTGGAATACATCATTACCGAAGTAAAAGATGGCAATCTAATAGTTAAAACTGAAGATAGAATCCATTTGCAAAGTAGCAATAACAAAACAATTAGGATAACGATTCCGTTCAAGGAAATTGACAATGTGTCATTAGCGGGTTCTGGTGATTTATGGAATGAGGATAAAATAACAACCAATGCATTCAAATCTGCATTGGCAGGATCAGGTGATATGAAATTAAACATTGAAGCTACCTCAACGAAATCAAGTATTGCTGGTTCTGGTGATATGACCATAAAAGGAACAACCAACAATCTAGATGTTAACTTATCCGGTTCCGGTAATTTTCATGGATTTGATTTACTTTCCAATACTACTGATGTGTCCGTTGCAGGCTCCGGTGATGCTGATGTAGTTAGTAATGAAGGCTTAAAGGCGAGAGTCGCGGGTTCGGGAGATATCAGATACAAAGGAAAACCAAAAACTGAAGATACTAAAGTAGCTGGCTCTGGGAGTATTGAAAGTAACTAGAAGCCGGAAGCTGGAAACTAGAAACTAGAAACTAGAAACTTAAATATGATAAATAAGCTGGAAATCGTTATTAGGATTTCTGGCTTTTTATTTTGAAATATTTTCTCTAGGCACTCTAAACAGCAACACAATCCCAATCAAGAAGAATATGAACAAAAACAAAATCGCATTCCGCATACTGCCAGTAATTTGATCTATTGTTGCAAATATGACCATACCGATTACAATTCCAATCTTCTCTGCAACATCGAAAAAACTAAAATAAGATGCAGTGTCTGTGGTTTCGGGTAAAAATTTAGAGTAAGTTGAGCGTGCCAATGCCTGAATACCTCCCATTACGAAACCAACAAATGCGGCCGCGATATAAAAATCGATGGGTGTAATCATGAAATAAGCGTAGAAGCACAAACCCATCCAAATGAAATTGACGAAAATCAAAGTCTGAATGTTTCCAAATTTCGCTGATGCCCTTGAAGTTAAAACAGCTCCTATAACTGCCACGATTTGAATGATTAGTATACTGATGATTAATCCCATGGTTTTTTCGTCACCATCTGCCCAAGCAATTTCTTCCTCTCCGAAATATACCGCAACCAACATAATGGTCTGCACAGCCATACTGAATACAAAAAAAGCAGTCAAGTAACGTTTTAATCTTAAGTTCTGGGTCAGTTGATTCCAGACCTGTTTCAATTCTCTAAATCCATTAAAGACCACATCTTTGGTGACCTTGTGGCCTTTCGAACTTCCTTTAGGCAACCAATAGAATGAATATTGGCTGAACAAAATCCACCATAGTCCAACGGTAATAAAAGAATAGCGCATCATTTCCACTTTAGCTGCGCCATCATCTTGACTCATAACCATCGCCAAATTCACTAATAATAATAGAACACTTCCTATATAGCCCATAGAAAACCCCTTAGCACTTACTTTATCCTGCTGTTCTTCAAAAGCGATGTCGGGTAAATAGGAATTATAGAACACCAAACTTCCCCAATAACCTATCAATCCCATAAAATAGAAGAGCAAACTACTATAAATGCGGTCTAGGCTAAACCAATACAAACCGATGCAGCCCAAGCCTCCAACGTAACAGAAAAATTTCATAAAATTCTTCTTATTACCAACATAATCAGCAATTCCAGACAATAATGGAGATGTAAATGAAACCACTAAAAACGTGAACGCTGTAACAAACGTTATTAGGGCCGTACTTTTAAACTGAAAACCGAATGCAGGAACCACTTTTTCAACTTGATTGATAAATAAAGCGGAATAAAATATTGGGAAAATTGAGGAAGCGATGGTCAATGTATACACTGAATTGGCCCAATCATAAAATGCCCAAGCGTTGAGCAATTTTTTACTTCCTTTTTGAAGTTCTGCCATAGTATGAAAATAAAAAAGCTGCTCTTTTGTTGAGCAGCTTCGAATGTATGTAAATATTTTAAAATAGAAGTTATTTAACCCTTAAATGATGTCACTCCAAATTTTCGAGCTTCAACCTTTGCCTTTGCCGCTAAAGCTTCGATATTTCTAATACGTGTTTCATTACTTGGGTGTGTACTTAAAAATTCTGGTGGTGCTTGTCCCCCACCTTTGGCACCCATACGTCGCCATAAATTTGCTGCTTCCATAGGCTCATACCCCGCTATCGCCATCAAATACAAACCGATTTCATCAGCTTCTGATTCATGACTTCTGCTGAAAGGCAACATAACGCCTACTTGTGTCCCAATACCGTATGCTTGATTAAAGATATTCAAAGTTTGTTGATCTTTAATCGCTACGTTTCCTGCAACGGCTCCCAATTGTTGAACCATCCCGGCGCTCATACGTTGCTGTCCGTGATTTGCGAGCGCATGGGAAACTTCATGACCCATAATCGCAGCTACTCCAGCCTCCCCTGCAGCAATTGGCAATATACCAGTATAAAATACGATTTTTCCTCCTGGCATCGCCCAAGCGTTTACCATTTCATCGTTCACGAGATTATACTCCCATTTATAGTCTTTTAAATACCCTTGGTATCCATTTGCATTTAGCCAACGTTCTGCTGCTACCGCTATCTTCTGACCTACATTTTTTATCATATTAGCATCCGCAGTCCCAGTGACCACCTTGTTTTCAGTCAAAAATTGATCGTACTGCGCAAACGCCGTAGGAAAAATTTCAGAGTTAGGAACCAAGGCAAGTGTTTTCTTACCTGTAAATGGATTGGTTGAACATGATAAGAACAATAAGATTCCACCTAATGTCGCTATTTTATTTCTAAAGCTCATATATTTATAATTTTATAGTTTCATATAAAAATACAACAATCATGCCTTAATCATATGGCACAAACACAAAATTTGTGAACACATTTGAAATATAGGCTGTTTATTATCCTATCAGATGAATTACAGAAAAGTTTTTGTCGATAATCATAGAATTGTCTCCATTTAATTTGACTTCGTCTAAAGGCACATCAACATTATCTAACTGTACTTTGGCCACTTTAAAGGGCAATCCATGAAATCTCAATTTGAAAGTTTGATATTTAGTCATATACTTTCCTTCCTTGTGCTGTTGAATGATCAGCTCATTAGGCCTTCCATTTAATTTAAAGGTTCTTAAACTATAACGTCCTTTGGTATAATCGTAACCATCATGCGCATCATCAAATAAAGTTGAATCTTCTTTTCCTTCTTTAAAGTAGACTTCTAGGGTAACTTGATCAATATCCTTCTCTCCAACATATTGCTGAATAGGAAACTTTGGTATGATGGCACCTTCCTTGACGAACAATGGTATACTATCGATATCCGCATCCACCCATGCTTCCTTTCCGCCACTCACAACTTGGTCTGTCCAAAAGTTTACCCACTTCCCTCGCTGGAAAAACATACGTCGTCCTCGAGCATTTGGCTCTAATATTGGACATACTAAAATCTGGTCCCCAAAAATAAATTCATCAGAACGATAATGAGTATGCACATCTTCTTGGTCATACAAAACTAAGGATTTTAGCATCGGAATACCTTCATCAACATACTTCCAAAAAGAAGTGTATAAATAAGGCAAAAGTTGATAACGTAATTCTATAAACTTTCTAACAATATTAGTAACATCCTCATCAAAAGCCCAAGGCTCTTGATTACCATGATCGCCTGAAGAGTGGACACGACAAAATGGGTGGAAGACTCCGAGTTGAATCCATCTCGTAAACAACTCCCCTTGAGGTTGCTCTGCAAATCCACCGATATCACTACCAGCGAAAGAAAAACCAGACATGGCCATGCGTTGTGCTTGCACATTCGCAATCCATAGATGTTCCCAAGTAGCTACGTTGTCCCCTGTCCAAGTCGAACAATAACGTTGCGTTCCGGAATATGCGGCCCGTGTAATGACAAATGGACGCTTTGGATAGGCAAATTTCTTTACGCCTTGATAGGTCGCTCTTGCCATTTGCATGCCATATATATTATGTGCCTTTCTATGGCTACATCTATTGCCATCATACTCATGTCGCACATCGTCAGGAAATGTTTTATTGGGCACTTCCATAACGGCTGGTTCATTCATGTCGTTCCAGACGCCCTTGACTCCTATATCTTCAACCAATTCACGGAACAATTCCGACCACCAATCCCGTACTTTTTTATTAGTGAAATCTGGGAAATAACATTCGCCAGGCCAGACTTTTCCTTTCATATATGGTCCATCTGCTCGCTTACAGAAATAATCCTTATCAAGCGCTTCTTTGAATACTGAATATTCTTTATCTATTTTAATACCTGGGTCGATAATGACGACGGTTTTAAATCCATCATCAGCTAATTCTTTCACCATTCGCTTCGGATCTGGAAAATGTTCCTTACTCCATGTAAAACATCGAAATCCATCCATATAATCGATATCCAAATAAATGGCGTCGCAGGGAATCTTTAAGTCTCTAAATTTCTTGGTAATTTCTTTTACATTGCTCTCTGGATAATAGCTCCATTTACACTGATGGAAACCCAATGCCCATAACGGTGGTAATTGGTGCGGCTTTCCTGTTAGATCCGTATAATTGGCCACTACATCTTCCATCTGTGGTCCATAGATAAAATAATAGTTCATCTCCCCACCCTGTGCCCAAAAACTTGTGACATTGCGTCGCTCATTAGAAAAATCGAAATAGGAACGAAAGGTATTGTCAAAAAAGACGCCGTAGGCTTTTTTATTGTAGAGGCCCGTATAAAATGGAATTGCTTTATAAATTGGATCCGTTCCTTTACCATAGGCATACGAATCGGTTACCCAATTCTCAAAACGCTTGCCCTTCAAATTTAGTTCTACTGGCTTATCCCCTAGTCCAAAGTAACACTCTCCATCATGGGATTGTTTACTCATCTTTACGATATTACCACCATACTGATAACTCTCTTCCCAGTGGAATCCTAATTCATCCTGATTGATGAGCTTACCATCCAATGCATCATATATTGAGATTTTCAAGTTTGATTTTTGAATGATACAGTTCAGTTTCGAGGTCGTAATCTTGTATGAATCTTTATCCTCATCAATCTCCAGATGATTATATCCCGTACTTGCATATTTGGTAATTGCATACGAAAAATCTTTGTCAAACGTGCCAGTTGTAGTGTAACGAAAACGTAAGACGCTATCACGGACGATGGTCATTTCTAAAATGACATCATTTTCTGCGGAAAAATATAGGGTATCAACGTCTTTTTTGTAGGATACTATTTTAGATGGGAATAGATTTCCCTTGTTTTCCAATTCGGTATTAACAATCATAGTTTAGGTATAGATGAACACAAAAAAACGGATAAGTTTTCACATATAAAACATAAGTTTTAATGAATTGTTAACTATAACGATTTCGCTAATTCATTATTTTTAAACAAACTATTTCTTGGAAGATTTTGAGGTAGATTTTTTAGTTGCCGTTTTTTTAGTGGCAACATTATTCGTTTCAGTTTTGACTTTTTTCTTTACAACTGGCCTTTTGGAAATTTCTGTGTATTTGAAAGCGACCATCCCCAAAGGTGGAATTGTTATGTCAGCCGAAAAATTTCGGAAATGCTTTGGTTTTACTTTGGTTGAAAACGGTTTATTGCTAAAATCGCCCGTTCCATTATAAACTTTGGCGTCACTATTAAAAATTTCTTTCAATTTTCCTTTTTTTGGAAGCCCTATTTCGTAGTTCTTAAAAGGGTGCGGTGTCATGTTACATACGACGATAAGGTTGTCTATGGGTTTTTCGGCATGCCTTATATATACATAAATCGAATTTTTATTGTCGCTGTGGTCAATCCATTCAAATCCTTCCCAATCAAATTGTTTAGCGTATAATGCAGGTTCATTTCTGTATAATCCATTCAAATCCTTAATAAGTCGTTGGATGCCTTTATGAAAGTCATACTGCAACAAATCCCAGTCGAGTCCTTTTGTGAAATTCCATTCGCTGGTCTGTCCAAACTCGCACCCTTGAAAGAGCAATTTCGTTCCTGGGTGGGTGAACATATAACTGTATAGCACCCGTAAGTTTGCAAATTTTTGCCACTCGTCACCTGGCATTTTGTGTATCATAGAAGCCTTGCCGTGAACTACTTCATCGTGTGAAAATGGCAATACAAAATTCTCTGTAAAGGCATAAGTCATTGAAAAGGTTAAATCGTTCTGATGAAACTGTCTGTAAATAGGTTCT
>JBBSLN010000039.1:0-10957 GCA_038255205.1 Flavobacteriales bacterium | reverse complement strand
G
Organism: Flavobacteriales bacterium; assembly: GCA_038255205.1. Classification (GTDB taxonomy): domain Bacteria; phylum Bacteroidota; class Bacteroidia; order Flavobacteriales; family Flavobacteriaceae; genus JBPOFM01. The sequence goes on along the minus strand of JBBSLN010000039.1, from coordinate 10,956 downwards.
CTTTCAAATTTCCAGTAAGTAATTGTTTGCTTAAGGTATTGAGGTATTCGTTTTTCTTGAGCTCAGGCTGAATTAAGAATACATCTTTTAAGGACACTTGAAAAGATGGTATGTTAAGGTCAACTTTAGAATTTTCTGGTGCTTCAATTAATGCGGATAATTTTGGATACTCCAAACGCACATTGGCCTGTAATGAATTATTATTAAGTGTAGTGCGTAAATCAGTTATTTTTAAAGTATTGTCTGTGGCATTAAAAGAAAGGCTCAGTTCCTTTAGGGTAAAACCCGAAATTTCTTTAAAGGTTGAATTTTCGATATGGAGTTCAGCATTTTTATCTTTTAAGTTGATGTTGTCTGCCTGAAGATTTAAATCTGTCAATACAATCGCGTTCGGGTTGAAACTACCCTTTTTTGCTTCCGCGGAAGCGACCAGATAGCTAAAATTATTGTTTTGAAAATCAACGGATTCAATTTTCAATCTTAACTCTGGCCATTCAAAGGTTTGGATATCCTGTTTGATATCTTGGGTCACTTCAACCACTTTTTGGGTCACTGCGTTGGTTTCAGTTTCCGTACGCAGAACGATGGATGAATTTTTTAAATTGAATTCGCTAATTTCAAATATGTTATTGGCCAAATCAGCCTGCTGGATTTCCGCATACAGATACTTAATATCGAATGTGGCCGCAATACGCTCGCCATAAGACTCATAGTCTGCATAAACGTTCGTTAAAGTTAAATTTTCAACCGATAAAGATGGTAGTGGGATAGGTTCTGCATTCGGGTCAAAGGGCACCGGTTTTTGGATGAATTTTATATTTGAATTGGACAATTCAAGAGTTGATGCTTCAAAAATCATGTGTTCTAAATCGGTTTTTTCCATATTGGCATGCAGCGTTCCAACCTTAAAACGACTTTCGAGGCCAACTACCGCATCATCATATACGACATCCAAATCCTTAAAGTCGAGATTTCCCAACACAAAATTTAAAGGCACAGCAGTGGAATCTGTTTGCACGGTTGTCGAATCTGCAGGAGCGAAAGCATCAATCAAAAACTGAAAATTAAAGCCGTCAATGGAATCTTTACGGATGATATTTGCTCGTACACCTTCCCAATCCAACGCATCGACGCCTATCCCTTCTCCTCTAATCATGGACCATAAAGGCACATTGGCTTCGAGAGATTTGGAATAAATTAAGGTATCCTTTGTTTTGTCTTCGAGATACAAACCTTCTACTAGAAGATTGCCATCAAATGTGAGATATAAGCGATCAATTTCGACTTTGGTATTTGTTTTGTCAGAAATATAAGTCACAACTTTGTCCACAATAATTCCTTGTCCCCAAGGACTTCTAATGAACAGAATGATTAGAAATAAAAATATAAGAATTCCAAGGATGATTCTTCCGAAAATCCTTAAAGCACGGTACTTTTTTTGTTTAGACTTCTTATTGTCAATTTTTCGATTTTCCAAACAGCGTAATATAGGTTTACAAATTTATCGTTTTAAGTAAGGAAAATGCTAATCTTTATAATTTTATTAATATCTCATTTAATAATTTAATCAATATTTTCTTAAAAAAGGCTTAAAATGGCACATGAGTTAAAAATTGCCTCATGAAAGCTAATAAAGAATACTTTATTTCATTACTTTTATGATAAAATCAGTATCAAAGAATACTGATAGCGGTTAACATCCGTATAAAATTATAGAAACCAATAAATTTAAAATTATGAATTTCAAAAAATTAAGTATTGCAATGGCTTTTATGTTAATGTCAACAGTCGCTCTGACTTCGTGCAAAGATGGGGATAAGGAGGCTGAAAAGTTGAGAATGGAAACTGAAAGGGTAGAAATGGAAAATGCTGAAAGAGAGCAAATGGAAATGAAAGCTCAAGAGGATGCGATGATGGAAGCGAAAGAAAATAGTATCGCAGGATTGGCAATGAGAACTGATAATTTGTCCACCTTGGTAACCGCATTAAAGGGTGCTGATTTGGCAACAATGATGAGCGAACCAGGCGAATACACTGTTTTTGCGCCATCTAATGAGGCATTTGCTAAATTACCAAAAGCTACAATGGATGCTGTTATGGCACCTGAAAATAAAGAAATGTTACAAGGTGTTTTGAAATATCACGTAGTTGCTGGTAAAATTACCGCAGAACAATTAGCTGAAGCGATTAAAGGCGCGAACGGTAATTATAAGTTCAAAACTGTATCAGGAAATGAATTAACAGCAAGTATGAAAGGTGACAAGTATATTATTACTGATTCAACTGGCAAAAAAGCAGAGGTTATTTTAGGTAATCAAGAAGCTTCTAATGGAGTAGTTCACGTTATTGATGCTGTTTTGATGGCCAAGAAATAGAGTGACAATTACTTTTTAAAAATTTTAAGACCCAATGTACTGTTGGGTCTTTTTTTATTTAATTTTACCTTTAGCCAAAAACTTTCAAACCAAAAATCCCAATCAAAATAGTGGATTGCTAGACTAGAGTGGAGACAAAAATTCCAAAATGGAACTATTTTGATTTTTACTTATTCGAATTAAATAACTTGTGCTTTCGATAATTTTATTGCTTAGGTTCTATTGCCCCAATACTTGGAACACCTTTAATTGGATTTCCAAGAATGTCTTCTTTTAAATTTAGCGACTGAAGTAATCCCGTTTTATCATTTGGCAATAAATCAATAATAAGTCCCTTGTTTCTTATAAGGGCCAAATTACTTGGCACATAATCGATGGCTTCAATGCCGCCAGCGAATGCAAACTTTGGATTACCAAACACGGGAAAACTATCCGATATTCCGACATTCTCGGGCCAACTATCTCGATTAAGAAATAAATTATTTTTGAAATAGATATGTTTCTTGGTTCTAAAAGCGGCGCTGATTCTTTATCGGACATTAATGATTCAATTTAAAAATAGCATTTTGATTAGCACTACAAATTTAACCTTGGTTTATGCACAACTATAAAGGCTTAATAAGAGAGGTTGATATCCACGGTTTTTGTTAGATAGTCATTTTTAGCTGAATTTACAATGCGATTTAGTATGAGTTTTGCGGATTCCATTCCTATTTTTTCGGCATTTTGATTCACTACAATTATAGAAGGATTGAAATCTGATTGTATTGTATTGCAAAACCCAGCAATCTCTATAGTTGACTTAACGAGTCCTAAATCACGAATGATACGCATGGCCTGAGTAATTGCCAACTCATTTACACCAAAGACACCGTCAATGTCCCTGTCTTTGTCAAAAACCGAAATAAGTTTTTGGTTTAGTTGTATGGCATCTTCAGCCACTATAATTCTATTTTCAGTATCTAAATTGTGTTTGGCCATGGCTACTTTAAAACCTTCTGATCTCAATTTTCCATGATGTAGGGAGTCAATTAAAGAGGTCATGATAATTTTTTTACAACCTTTGTTTATAATGAGATATTCAGTGGCATTGAAAGCGGCTTCAAAATCATTGATGACGACTTTATCGCAGTCAATCATCTCACAAATTCTATCAAATATTACAACTGGTGTGCCTTGACCAATAAAGGTATTTATGTGATCGTATTCGTTGGCTATTTCAGCTTCTTTTGAAACACAAATAATTAAGCCATCAACATAGCCGCCTCCAATTTGAGCGATGCTTTTTGATTCTTTTTCTATAGAATCATTGGATATTGATGTGATGAGGTTATATCCTTTTTCGTCTAAATGTTTTTCAACACCTATGAGTACTTTGGCGTAGAACGGATTGAGGATGTTAGGAATTATTAATCCTATGGTATGTGTGTAACCTTTGCGAAAATTTACAGCAAATGTGTTAGGAGTATAATTGCAGTTTTTTGCATATTCTTTAACTCTCATTTTTGTAAGTAAGCTTATTTCCGCACTGTTTGAAAGCGATTTAGAGATTGTAGAAACAGATAAATTTAATGCCTTTGATATTTCGGTTAAAGTGGTTCTAGATTGTATCATAGTTATTTAATTAGCTTCATTTCTATGTTTTTGTTCCCATGTCCATGACGAGATAATCATTTCATTAAGCGCTTTTTTAGCGGTCCAGCCTAGTTTTTCTTTAGCTAAATCTGTAGAGGCATAAAGTTGAGGTACATCGCCATCTCTTCTATCGGTTATTTCATAGTTGAGTTTGGAATTTGTTACAGTTTCAAAAGAATTGATGACATCTAAAACAGAATAACCAACTCCTGTCCCTAGATTGAAAAATTCCAATGATTTCTCTTGTTCTTTATTGAGTAAACGCTTTATCGCGATAACATGTGCTTTTGCCAAATCCACAACATGAATATAGTCTCTAATTGGGGTTCCATCCTTAGTTGGGTAATCATTACCATATACCATTAGTTTCTCTCTAACACCTGCAGCTGTTTGTGTAATATACGGCATTAAGTTGTTCGGAATTCCGTTAGGTGATTCGCCTATTTCACCCGACTCATGCGCACCTATCGGATTAAAATATCGCAATGAAATGGCTGAAAACTCATTTTTGGATTTTGTGAAGTCATCTAAAATTTCTTCCGCAATCTTTTTTGTGTTTCCATAAGGAGAAAACGGACGTTGTGTTTCATTCTTTTCAGTAATTGGTAAGGTGTCTGGAGTGCCATAAACTGTGGCCGAAGAAGAAAATATAAAATTATTTATACAATGTTCACTTTGCGCCTCTAAAGTATTTAATAAGGAATAAAAATTATTTTTGTAGTACATCAGTGGTTTTTGTACAGACTCACCAACTGCTTTGTGGGCAGCGAAATGTATGACTCCAACGGCATCTTTATGAGTTGCAAAAACTTGGTGTGTAGCCGATGCATCTTTCAAATCAATCTTAACAAACGTTGGAAGTACTCCAGTAATCTTTTGTATACGTTCCAATGTCTTCTCGGTTGAATTTGATAGGTCATCCAGTATCACAACTTCAAAATTGTTCTCGATTAATTCTATGACTGTATGTGATCCAATATAACCGCATCCTCCGGTTACTATAATTTTACGTTTCATCTAAATTGGTTATTTAAGAGTGATAATTACAAGATGCAATGTAGGTTATTTTTAAAAAAATAACAACTAGTACCTACCAGTTTGTTTTTTAAATAATTTTGTATAGATTTGTTATATGGGAATCATAAAAATTAAAGAAAAGTCTGGTGCGCCAAAGTACAAACAAATTGTATCTTCAATTGAAGAGGCTATCCTTACTGGAGCCCTAAAAAAAGGGGATAAACTTCCGTCTTTAAATAGTGTGAAAAATCAATATTCCCTATCTAGGGACACTGTGCTCACTGCGTTTAATGAATTAAAGGCTAGGGGGATTATAAGGTCTATTGTCGGTAAAGGTTATTATCTTAATAGTGAGGACATAGATGTAAATCAGAAAATATTTTTACTGTTCGATGAATTCAATTCTTTTAAAGAAGATCTTTATAATTCTTTTATGTCAGGTCTGGGAGACAATGTACAGGTGGATATCTTTTTTCATCATTTTAACCGCGACGTCTTTAGTAAATTGATAAATGATAACGTAGGAGATTATAGCTATTATGTGATTATGCCAGCCAACCTTAAAAATACTGAACAGGTTATTGACAGACTACCAAAAGATAAAGTGTACATATTAGATCAGACAAATGAGGAGTTATCAGCTTACCCTTCCATATATCAGAATTTCAAAAAAGACATATACCAAGGACTTCAATCTGGACTTGAGCAAATAAAAGGGTATGATAAAGTAATTTTACTATATACAGAAGAACGGCAACCTAAAGGGATTCTTGATGGTTTTAATTTGTTTTGTTCGCATCACGGAATTCAAAAAGAAGTCATAGATACGCTAAATAACCGAGAATTATCCAAAGGAGAGCTCTATGTTATCCTAGATGATATAAATTTAATCCGAATTATAAAACGTCTTAAAGAGAAAAATTTGACAATTGCCAAGGACATTGGTATCATTTCATATAACGACACACTATTAAAAGAAATCGTAGAAGGAGGAATTACGACCATATCAACTAACTTTAACCTGATGGGCGAACGATTGGCACGGATGATTTTAAATAATGAATTTGCTCAAGTTGAAAACCCAAACGGCCTTATCATTAGAAATTCGTTATAAAATATGTACCAGCTCAATAAAATAGAACACCAAGACTTGCAGTACCTAGATTTAACCAGCTCCTGCGGTAATACGAGTGCCAGTATTTGTCTTAATCAAGGCGGAAGAATGGATAGTTTGATTTTGAATAATGTTCAAATTCTTGCAGACCTGACTCCTTCAACTTATAAAGAAAATTATGCGTCGGCAATCCTATTTCCATTTGTAAATCGAGTGAAGAATGGAAAATTTTCATTTAATTCGCTAGAACACGAATTGGATTGTAATGAAGTTGATGAAAATAATGCCTTACATGGTTTGGTTTATGATAAGCACTTTCATGTGGTAGATCAAATACTGACTCCAGATTATGGGTTAGTGACTTTGAGATATGAATCGAATGGTGACTCTAAAGGATTCCCTTTTAAGTATACGCTTGATTTGACTTACACATTACATGAAAAGGGAGTGAGTCTTTCTGTAAATGTTTTGAATATGGATCAAAATACATTGCCATTTACCATCGGTTGGCATCCTTATTTTATGACTTCTGATTTATTTAATAGTGCTTTAAAATTTGAATGTGACCAACAATTCCAGTTTGAGAATGACCAAAACAGTTCAGGAATAACCGACTGTATTCAGCAAATGCCTTTTCAGATTAAAGACAAAAAACTCGATGATGCTTATATTTTAAAAAATAATCAAATTCATTTTTACACACCTGAATATGGTATTAAAATAGTATCCACTTCCGACGAGAATTTCCTGCAAGTATTTACGCCTAAACAACCCAATATGATAGCCATTGAACCTATGACGGGTTTAGCTAATAGTTTTAATAATAAAATAGGATTACAGACTCTTAATCCGGAAACTAATTACAACGTCCGTTGGAACGTTACGATTGAAAAATTTAAAGATAAAAATTCACTAACTCCTTAATCAATAGACTATGCAATTCTTAACTTTCATTGGATTTACACTTTTAGTAGCTGTAATTTCTTATTTTAAAACTCGAAACACAGAGGAATCTTCTTCAGACGGTTATTTTCTTGGAGGACGAAGTTTAACCGCAGGTGTAATTGCGGGTTCTCTCTTGCTTACCAATCTCTCTACTGAACAAATTGTTGGACTCAATGGATCTGCATATGCAAGTGGATTGTCTGTAATGGTATGGGAAACACTCGCCGCAATCGCCATGGTGGTGACGGCTATGTTTTTACTTCCAAAATATTTGGAAGGGGGACTCACAACTGTTCCGGGATTTTTAGCGAAACGCTTTGATGTTACAACAAAGACATTAACGTCTGTTTTATTTCTATCAGGTTATGTAGTGGTTCTACTGCCTGTTATTTTATATTCAGGGTCTTTAGCCATTAGTGGTATGTTTGATATTCCAGAATTGTTAGGTGTTACACATACCCAATCCATTTGGATTTGTGTTTGGGGCATAGGTATCATAGGATCTATATATGCTGTTTTTGGAGGATTAAAAGCTGTTGCGGTTTCCGATTCTATTAATGCTATCGGTTTATTGATTGGTGGAATACTAATTCCAATTTTTGGCTTAATGATGATTGGTGATGGTAGCATATTGGATGGGCTTTCAGTGCTAACTGCCGAAAATCCGGAAAAGTTTAAATCCATGGGTGGCCCAACCGATCCAGTTCCATTTTATACCATTTTTACAGGGATGATGTTGGTGCAATTGTTTTATTGGGGAACCAACCAACAAATCATTCAAAGAGCATTAGGTGCTAAAAATTTAAAAGAAGGCCAAAAAGGATTATTGCTAGCCTCATTTATAAAAATCCTAGGGCCAATAATTGTGGTTCTACCGGGTTTGATAGCCTTTCATATGTTTCAAGGTTCTTTAGAAAGCGCAGATAGCGCGTACCCAATGTTAGTGAAAAAAGTGTTGCCAAATGCATGGGTTGGCTTTTTTGCAGCAGTATTATTTGGAGCTATTTTAAGTTCGTTTAATAGCGTTCTGAATAGTTCAGTCACCTTGTTTGGCATTGACGTTTATAAACAACATATCAATAAAGATGCAGACGAGAAAACTGTCGTAAAATATGGGAAAGCTTTTGGAATATTTTTAGCAATCGCCGCCATGTTTATTGCACCATTAATTGCGAATGCTGGAAGTTTGTTTGCATACCTACAAGAGATTAATGGTATCTATAGTATTCCCATTTTGACGATTATAGTTGTCGGGTATTTAACGAAACGCGTCCCTGCAATTGCGGCTAAAATTGGTTTATTCTCCGGATGCTTGTTATATATCTTAAGCCAATTTATACTTCAACCTTATTTTGTAAATAATGCACTTGCCGACGCTGAAGCCTCTGGCATTACAGACCAAGCCAGTTTAGCCTTAATAAAAGCACAAGCCTATCCTCACTTTTTAGATGTTATGGCGATTTTATTTGTGCTTAACGTAGCAATCATGCTGATAATAGGTAAACTAAAACCAAGAGAAGAGCCTTTTATACAGGAATATACTAAACAGGTTGATATTACGCCATGGAAATATACGAAGCAAGCTGGTATTGCTATCTGTATTATTGTAATTGGTGTTTATATTTATTTTGCTTAATTGATATGAATAAAAAATTAATAAAAGAAGTCAAAAAAAGGTTTAAAGACCAATTTGAAACGAAACCTCTAGTAGTGTTTTCACCCGGTAGAATAAATCTTATAGGTGAGCATACCGATTATAATGATGGTTTTGCATTTCCAGCAGCCATAAATAAAGGTATTGCGGTTGCGATTGGTAAATGCCAATCAAGTTTGAGTACAGTCTATGCTTTAAATAAGGAGGAAAATTATGAGTTTAGTATTGACAATCTAAAACCTCTTAAAGATGGAGGGTGGAGAAATTATGTTCTAGGCGTCGTTGCAGAACTTCAATTAATTGGCAAACATATCGGTAATTTTAATAGCGTTATTGCTGGAGATATTCCTGGTGGAGCTGGTATGTCCTCTTCTGCAGCATTGGAAAATAGTTTTGTATTTGGATTGAATGAATTATTTAATTTAGGATTGACAAAGAATGAAATGATTCTAATTTCGCAAAAGGCTGAACATAATTATGCAGGTGTTAAATGCGGAATCATGGATCAATATGCCAGTATGTTTGGTGTAAAAAATAGTGCACTCCTTTTAGATTGTCGCACGGTTGAATCAGAGACTTATAAAATTGACTTTAAGGAGTATAAGCTCATGTTAATTAACAGTAATGTAAAGCACGATTTATCTGAAAGCGCCTATAACGACAGGCGTGAAGTTTGTGAAAAAGTATCAAAAATACTTCAAGTTAAAGCCTTAAGAGATGCTTCAAAAGAGGATCTTAATCGTGTTAAAGAAGACATAACAGAGGAAGACTACCAAAAAGTCCTGTATGTTATCAATGAGAATAACCGCGTGAAATTATTTTCAGAAGCTATAAAAGATGATGACATCAAGACCCTGGGTGATTTACTATATCAATCGCATGAAGGGTTAAGCAATAATTATAAAGTTAGCTGTGCGGAATTGGACTTTTTAGTGAGTCAAGCAAAGAAAAACCCTTATGTCATAGGAGCGCGAATGATGGGAGGTGGTTTTGGTGGTTGCACCATTAATCTCGTGTTAAAAAGTGAATATAAAGCCTTTAAAAAAGACATCTCTGAAAAATTCAGGAAAGCGTTTAACAAGGAGTGCTCTGTTTACAGTGTAAAACTATCTAAAGGAACAGATATAGTTCATCCATAAAAAAATAGAAATATAATGAATACAGATTTGCAAGACTATTCGCATAAACGATTTAATATTCTTACAGGTGAATGGGTTTTAGTCTCACCTCATAGAGCAAAGCGACCATGGCAAGGGCAGAATGAAGCTGTTTCGGATGAGGTGCGTCCAACACACGATCAGAATTGTTATTTGTGTGCTGGCAATACTCGAATTAATGGTGAAAAAAATCCGGATTATAAAGATGTTTTTGTGTTTACAAACGATTTTGCCGCACTACAGACCACCTCGCCAAAATTTTCAGTACATGAAGGTCTGTTCAAAGCAGAAAGCGAACAAGGTATTTGTAAAGTGATATGTTTTAGTCCAGATCACTCAAAGAGTTTGGCCGATATGGATATAGAGGACATTAAAAAAGTTGTAAAAACTTGGCAACAGGAATTTGCGTTGCTTGGTTCAAATGAGACCATCAATTATGTTCAAATATTTGAGAATAAAGGAGCTGTAATGGGCTGTAGTAATCCGCATCCTCATGGACAAATATGGAGTCAATCGACGGTGCCCAACGAAGTTGTAAAAAAAGACCAACACCAAAGAAATTATTACAAGGAAAATAAACGCAGTCTTTTGGGAGAGTATCTAAAGCAAGAACTTGAGGCAGATGAGCGTATCATCTACCAAAATAATCATTTTGTGGTTTTGATACCTTTTTGGGCCATTTGGCCTTTTGAAACGATGATAATTCCGAAGCAACACCATGCGAATATTACTGAAATTTCAGACCAAGAGACTTTGGCCTTTGCAGATGCCATATCAAAAATTACAAAAGCTTACGATCAATTATTTCAATGTTCCTTTCCATACTCCAGTGGTATCCATCAAGCACCAACAAACAATAAATCAAACGAACATTGGCATTGGCATATGAGTTTTTATCCACCATTACTACGCAGTGCCACCGTAAAGAAATTTATGGTGGGTTATGAGATGTTCGGTTCGCCTCAAAGAGACATAACCGCTGAACAAGCAGGAGAACGACTAAAACAACTTATTGTTTGAAAATGATTTTAATGTTTCTTAATAGTGACGTTGTAGGGT
>JBBSLN010000038.1:0-11029 GCA_038255205.1 Flavobacteriales bacterium | reverse complement strand
TATTTTGTGGTGACATTAGTGAGGTTTAGGCACAATAATTGTTAAATTTGACTGCAAAGTTATAACTTTAAAACGTATCAAAAAATTTCTGAAAATACTGTTGAAACTAGTGGCAATCTTCTTGCTGCTTTTCATCATTTTGGCACTATTGTTATCACTTCCTTCAGTGCAGACGTATTTCGGGAAAAAAGCAACCAATCGTATCAATAATACCTATGGAACAAATATCAATATTGAAAGAGTCGGGTTGCGATTCAATGGCGATGTGGAGCTAAAAAGTATTTATATTGAAGATTACAAGAAAGATACGCTCATCAATATCAATGAATTGAATACGTCCATTTTAAGTTTTCGGAATATTTATAAAGGAAAATTGACCTTTGGTGACATCAATATCTATGGACTTACTTTCAATCTAAAAACCTATAAAGATGAGCCACAATCGAATCTGGACGTATTTGTTAAAAAATTCGTAGAAGACAATCCTCAGAAGGAGGTAAAGACGTTTTTGTTTTCTTCCAGTGATATTTCCATTTATGATGGCATATTCAGAATGATTAATGAAAATAAAGAGACGCCTAAAATCATCGAATTTGACAAACTGTATCTCAATGCGACCAATTTCGTCATTAATGACAGCGACATCAGCGCACGTATCAACACCTTTGCCTTTATAGATACTCGTGGTTTGGTCATTAAAAATATGGTGGCTGATTTTGAATATTCACCCGACCATTTAATTTTTAAGGACTTAAGTATCAAGACTACAAATTCTACGCTAAAAGGTTTCTTGAAATTCAGCTATTCACCTGAAGATATGCTTGATTTTACTAACAAAGTTAAAGTTGAAGCCAGATTTAAGGATTCGGAATTATTGCTCGATGAATTGAATACCTTTTACAATGAATTCGGCACAGAGCAGCGCGTAAAACTGAATGTCAATCTTTCAGGCACATTGAATAATCTACAGGCGAATGATTTAAAACTCTCAACCAATTCGCGAACGCGCATTTATGGCGACATCAATTTCAAAAATCTCTTTAGTCTTGCTGGAAAAGATTTTGAACTCGATGGACGCTTCGACGATTTATCATCAAATTATTACGATTTAAGGGCCATGCTTCCTAATATTTTGGGAGAAACAATTCCAACCGTATTTTCAAAAGTCGGTAATTTTTCAGTAAATGGAACCACTAAAATTACGCCTGAATATATCAATTCAAACCTTAAAATTCGTACAGACATAGGTCGAATCGACACCAATATGCTATTGTCAAATATAAATGATATTGACAATGCAAGCTATAAAGGAAAAGTAGTTTTTGACCAATTCGATATTGGGATACTACTCAACGACCCATCCGTGAAGGAAGCCTCTTTTGACATGGATGTTGATGGTAGAGGCTTTACAATCGCAAACTTAAAAACCGATGTCACAGGTAAAATATTTTCCTTAAACTACAACGGCTATACCTTTATGGACGTTAGCGTCATGGGTCAGGTGGGAAACAAAGTCTTTAACGGTGATTTGGTATCCAATGATGAAAATTTCAAACTAAAGTTCAATGGTTTGGCAGATTTGTCAAAGGACATAAAAACACTCGATTTTACTGCAGATGTGGAATATGCTGATTTGAATGCTTTGAATTTTGTCAAGAGAGACAGCATTTCTATTTTCAAAGGAAAAGTAATGTCATCCTTGAAAGGTACTGGTATCAATGACGCTTACGGAACTTTAAATTTCGAAAACACCACTTATATCAATCAGAATGACGACTACTTCTTTGAAGATTTCGATATCACTTCCAGTTTTGAAAACGAGAAAAGAACAATTAAAGTCAATTCAACTGATATTATAGAAGGTTCGGTGAGTGGCGTTTTTAAAATTGAAGACATTGGAAAATTGGTTGAAAATTCGGTCGGAAGCATCTATACGAATTACCTTCCGTATAAAATACAAAGTGACCAATATCTTGACTTCAACTTTACCATTTACAATAAAATTATTGGGGTTTTTGTGCATGAATTGGAGCTAGGCCCAGACACGTCTATCAAAGGCAGGATAGAAAGTGATGAACGTGGCTTTAAGTTGGCATTCAAGTCACCTCAGATTAAGTTAAAGGACTATTTCGCCAATAATGTCGATTTAAAAATCGATAACTCAAACCCTCTGTTTAACACATTCATTGAAATCGATTCGTTAAACACCAATTTTTACAACGTTTCAAAATTCAACCTGATTAATGTGACAATGCGGGATACCTTGTTTATCAAATCTGAATTTCAAGGCGGAAAATATAATAAAGATGATTTCGATTTAAGCCTTTTCTATACGATTGACGAAGATAACAAATCGGTTATCGGCTTCAAAAGGTCGGGTGTGACATTTAAGGATAATGACTGGGTCATCAACCAAAACAAGGACCGTCAGAGTAAAATCGTTTTCGACAGGCAGTTTAAGCAAATTGATGTTTCTCAACTTGTGATGAGCCACCTCGATGAAGAAATAGAATTGACAGGAGAAATTAGGGACTCCACATACAAGGATATAAAACTGAACTTTAAGGATGTCGATATTAACAAAATAACTCCTCGATTGGACAGTATTGAATTTGCTGGTAACCTCAACGGCAAGTTGGAAGTGCTCCAGAAGAATGGCGTATATCTACCCAATTCAAATATCACCATCAGCCGTTTCAAGTTTAATAAGTATGAATTGGGCAATCTAAAAGCAGATATCGTTGGGAATGAATCCTTGACCAACTATAAAGTCGATTTACTTTTGCAGAACGACAATTTGAAATCACTGGTCGCTAAAGGTCAGATAGATGTCAGCCAATCCAATTCGAGTATCGATTTGGATATTGATTTTGATGACTTCCAGTTATCACCACTCAACGTTTTTGGAGCCGATGTCATCACCAATATTCGAGGTTTGGCATCTGGAAGGGCAAAAGTCACAGGCAGACTTGATAAACCCGATATTACGGGCGATTTGATACTCAACAATGCAGGCTTGACCATTGCAGAACTCAATGTTGATTATGGCTTTGATTTTGATTCTGAAGTGCATCTCGAACAGCAAAGAATTATCTTTAATAATGTGGAGATGACCGATTCCCAGTACTTCTCCCGTGCGACACTGAATGGGTACATGAGCCACAATAACTTTTCTGATTGGCGACTTGGACTAGACATTGACACGAAACGACTGCTCGTGCTCAACACCGAAGATAGTGAAGATGCCCTATATTACGGAACGGCATTTGTTACGGGAGCGGCAAGTATTTATGGCCCGACAGAACAATTGGTTATCAAGGTAGAGGGCAGCACAGCACAAGGCACAGTTTTTAAAATCCCGTTGAACGACACACAGAGTTTTGGCGACAATTCATACATTCATTTTTTGAGCCCAGATGAAAAAGCAGCACGTTTAAGAGGCGAAACAATCACAGAAAATGATGTGAAAGGCTTGGAACTTAATTTTGACTTAGATGTCAACCAGAATGCCGATATCGAAATTGTCATTGACAGAAAATCGGGTAGTACCATTCAAGGAAGTGGAGAAGGTAACTTGTTGATAGAAATCAATACCAATGGAAAATTCAATATGTATGGTGACTTTGTTATTTACAGAGGCACCTACAATTTTGCCTATGGTGGTTTGGTTCAGAAAAAACTAGAGGTCGAAAAAGGAGGCAACCTACAGTGGAATGGCGACCCTTTAAAAGCACAGTTGAATTTAAGGGCTATTTATAAAACCAATGCCAATCCGTCAGTATTGCTGGATAATCCAATCAATCGAAGTATTCCGGTCAATGTAGAGCTGAACCTTACGGGGCAATTAGAGCAACCAGATTTGGACTTTACCTTTGGATTCCCAAATGTCAGCTCAACCATAAAATCAGAGCTCGATTACCGACTGGAAACGAAGGAAAGTCGCGATTATCAAGGCGTATTTCTTTTGGCAACGGGCTCCTTTGCAAGTGAATTAAGTCTCGGTCAGCAAGCATACGGAACAGTTCAGGACCGAGTGAACAACCTATTTAACAGTCTCTTCTCCAGTGAGGACGATAAAGTGCAGGTCGGTGTCAATTTTGAATCAGGTGAGGACACGCCAGAGTATCAAACCGATGATCGCTTGGGTCTTACCTTGAGCACAAAAATCAGCGACCGTGTCCTTTTCAATGGAAAAGTTGGTGTGCCAGTAGGTGGCGTTAACCAAACCGTCATTGCAGGAGACGCCGAAATAGAATTATTGTTGAACGACGACGGCACCTTATCAGCAAAATTCTTCAACCGCGAAAACAACATCCGTAATTTCGGAGAAGAAATAGGCTACACCCAAGGCTTAGGATTATCCTATAACGTCGAGTTCGACACTTTTAAAGAATTACTTCAGATTATTTTCTCCGGCGAAAATAGAAAAGAGAAAAAAGCACAGAATAAGAGGGAAGAAGAAGCCAGAAAAGAAGAAGAACAAATGACGCCAGATTTTATTACCATCGAGTCGACATCAAAAGAAAAGAAAAACTATTAGTCTTTGGTTTTCAAACCCTTAATGAGAATAATGAATAAATACATAGAACTAGGTATTTTCAATATATAATATATGAAGAAACGATGCGAAAACTAATTAACATCTCGATTTTATTACTAATAGCAACGACTTGTCAATCTCAAACAACGAAAACTAATTTGAGCAAAATCGTTGGAGGACCTTGTGAAGGATGTGAAGCTATTTTTGAATATGGAAATAAAAAATTAAGGGCAATGGACACGCTGCCATACTTTGAGCAAACCAAGCCAAAATTAAAACTCACAGGAACAGTATTTCAAAAAGACGGAAAATCACCCGCTGAAAATGTGATTCTATACATCTATCAAACCGACAGAAAGGGAATTTATGTAACCAAAGGAAATGAAAAAGGTTGGGCAAAAAGACACGGAAATATTCGTGGTTGGATAAAAACAGATAAGACTGGACAATACACATTTTACACCTTTAGACCAGCAGCTTATCCGAATGGAATAGAACCCGAACACATACACATAACTATAAAAGAACCAAATAAAAACGAATATTATATTGATGAATTCGTCTTTGATGATGACCCAATGTTAACACAAAAGGAAAGAAATGAATTAGAAAATCGTGGTGGTTCGGGAATAGTAAAACCCGTCTTGAAAGGCGACATTCTAACCGTTAATCGAGACATCATTTTAGGATTCAATATTCCGAACTATGAATAAACTTTTTGTAATTATCGCATTTTTTCTGTTTTTATTCTCTTGCATCGTCAAGCACAATTCCGATGCCAAAAAGTATTGGTAACCGCAAAAAAAGGACAGAACCTGAAAAAAGCATAAGTGGCGACACGATTCAAATCAACACTGCCAAATCCAACATTCATTGGAAAGGAACCAAAATGTGTGAAGCAGGAAAGCACGAAGTAGAAATTGAATTGAAAAGCGGTTACTTTATTATTAGTAATGACAAGTTATTAAATGGCAATTTTATTGTAGATATGTCTACTATCGGAGTAACAGATATTCCAGAACACGAACCTGTTCCGAGGAAAATCTTGAGTAACAACTTAAAAAGTTCATATTTTTTTGATGTGGAGAAGTTTCCGATATCTGAATTACAGATTATAAAAGTCGATCAAATAACATCAGCCAGTACGATGATTAATGTCAGGTTTCCTGGCCACAGTTAATTTAAGTAACCAAAAAACGAATAATCAGATAGCAACTGAACATCTTTAATGTTTTATTACCATTTTAAATTTAAAAAAGAAAACTGCCAATGATGAACCTTGAAGTAGTGAACGAGAACACCGATTATATAGTCATAAACAAAATGGCTGGACTTATAAGCGAAAAGAGTCCTTACGAAGATTTCACTGTCGAGGATCAAGTTCTTAAACACCTTTTGAAAAATAATCGGCTACCCTATATTGGTATCATACATAGATTGGACCGCGTAACAAGTGGAGTAATGATTTTTGCGAAGAAAAAAAGCGTTTTGGTTGAATTTAATAATCTATTTAGCAGCCGGAAAGTTCAAAAAACGTATTTGGCAATTGTTAATAAAAAGCCACTAAAGAATAAAGAAAACCTAGCTAATTTTCTCGTAAAAAATAACCTAGAAAAAAGAGCGGACATCGTCCAGTCAAAATCGAAAGACTCCCAAGAGTGCAGTCTTTCCTATCAACTTATAGACAAAAACGAATTTGGATATCTGTTAGAAATAAAACCAAAAACGGGTCGCTTCCATCAAATAAGAGCCCAATTGGCACATATAGGGCTGCCAATTATTGGTGATGAGAAATATGGTTCAAATCAGATCTATTTGCCATTGTCCATTTGCCTTCATGCATGGAAATTAAGCTATCAAGTCTCTGGTTCTAAAGAATTAAAAACATTCGAAGCGCCTTTGCCAAAAAACGCTTTTTGGACATTCAAATCAATCTCAACTTAAAATGGCTATAGTTAATGGCTAGAGAGGCCCTGCGAGGCCCTTTATATGATATAGTTAGAAATTCGAAATTTCAAAACCCCAAAACAGGGAACAATAGCTGCTATTATCCCCAAAATATTAGGAGATAATATGTATATTCGTTCCACATATTACTAGTTGGCAAACATAAAACTAATCACTTTTAATTACTCAATGCAAATGGAAATTTTAGACTGGATACAGAATTGGTTCAAGGATAATTGTGACGGAGATTGGGAACATGGTGACGGTATACAAATAACCACTTTGGACAATCCAGGGTGGGAAGTCGAAATTGATATATCGAAAACTTCAATAGCTAATATAAATGTTAAATGGATCCTGAACGAAAATGGAAAACAAGATTGGTATGGTGTGAAAATTGAGAACCAAAAATTTAATGCTGCAGGTGACGCTGGAAAACTAAAATTTTTATTAGGCTTATTCAAAGAGATGATAGAGAAAATCGAAAATTGAAACAAGTGCGTCAACCTAATTAACCAATCTGAATTTTAAATTGAGCCTTCCAACAACTTGGGAACATGTTTTATCGGATTGAATTATCATTCTCCGAAAATCCTCCCGGCCGGCCACTATCTATTTTACTAATCCCCTTCCACAACCAGCAATGAACAGCCAAAAATCATGAACTTTTCCAAGAGTTTTAAGATAGTTATTAACGAAAACGTTTGAGTTATTGCGGTACTGTTAAATAATTTGCAATACGCCGATAAATGTGCCATTAGTTTAGTAGTTTTACTATTCTAACTAAAAATTGCATGTCAAAAAGCATAAAAAAAGTAGGGGTCATGACCTCTGGAGGAGACTCTCCAGGAATGAATGCGGCCATCCGTTCTGTCGTTAGAACATGTGCATACCACAATGTAGAATGTGTCGGTATCTATCGCGGCTATGAAGGCATGATAGAAGGCGATTTTAAATCTATGGATGCGCGTAGTGTAAAAGGTATCATCAATAAAGGAGGAACCGTATTAAAATCCGCACGTTCTAAAGAATTCAGAACTGCAGAAGGGCGAAAAACCGCCCATGACATGCTTATAAAAGCCAATATTGATGCCTTGGTTTTAATCGGTGGTGATGGAACATTTAATGGTGGCTTGATATTCAATCAAGAATATGGTTTTCCAGTGATGGGAATACCAGGAACAATTGACAATGATATATTCGGTACTACACACACCCTTGGTTTTGATACGGCACTAAATACCGTTGTCGAGTGTATTGATAAAATCCGAGATACTGCAAGTTCGCATAACAGATTATTCTTTGTCGAAGTCATGGGACGCGACGTGGGACATATCGCACTGAACGCCGGTGTTGGGGCAGGAGCGGAAGAAATCTTAATCCCTGAAGAAGATTTAGGGCTCGAACGTTTGTTGGAATCTTTGGTAAGAAGTAAAAAATCTGGTAAATCATCGAGTATTGTAGTCGTTGCAGAAGGAGATAAAATAGGAAAAAATGTCTTCGAATTAAAAGATTATGTTGAAGAAAACATGATTGAATACGATGTAAGGGTCTCTGTTTTAGGTCATATGCAGCGTGGTGGGTCACCATCGTGTTTTGACAGAGTCCTCGCAAGTAGAATGGGCGTAAAAGCGGTGGAAAGTTTGTTAGACGGCAAAACCAATTATATGGTAGGGCTTCTAAACGACGTTATAGCACTAACACCATTAGAACAAGCAGTCAAAGGAAAATCAAAAATAAATAAAGAATTATTAAGGGTGTCGGAAATTATGAGCACCTAATTGATGTACGAAGTAAAAGGTGAAATATAAAAAGTAAATTGAGCGTAAAAAAAGAAAAATTGCGAACAGTTTACGTGTATTAGTCCTGATTCTAGGCTCTTGCAGTCTTGATTCAAATAAATATTAATAATGAAAACAAACAAAACATGTCAAATTTAAAATTAGGAATCAACGGATTCGGTAGAATAGGAAGAATAGTATTTAGAGCAACCCTTAATAAGCCAGGAGTCGATGTGGTAGCAGTCAACGATTTGTTGGAAGTAGACCATTTAGCTTATTTATTGAAGTATGATTCTGTACACGGCAGATTCAATGGGAAAATTGAAGTCAAAGATGGCCATTTGGTTGTTGATGGAAAAACAATCAGGGTCACAGCAGAAAGAGACCCTCGTAACCTTAAATGGGATGAAGTTGGCGCAGATGTAGTTGCGGATTGTACAGGTATTTTCACGACTATGGAATCTGGAAATTACCATATTGAAGCGGGCGCAAAAAAAGTGGTCATCTCCGCACCGAGTAAGGATGTCCCAATGTTTGTTATGGGAGTAAACCATATGGACGCTAAAGCCTCTGATAAGGTTGTTTCCAATGCGTCTTGTACAACCAACTGTTTAGCACCGATGGCTAAAATCCTTGACGATAACTTTGGAATCGAAGAAGGATTGATGACCACCGTTCACGCGACCACTGCAACACAATTAACAGTTGATGGACCCTCTAAAAAAGATTTTAGAGGTGGACGGAGTGCATTATTGAATATCATTCCATCATCTACTGGTGCAGCCAAAGCCGTTGGACAAGTCATTCCCAAACTAGACGGCTTATTGACGGGAATGGCGTTCAGGGTTCCTACTGCCGATGTATCTGTGGTCGATTTGACCTTCAGAACTAAAAAAGAAACCTCTTTGGAAGAAATAAAAAAAGCGTTCAAAGACGCTTCAGAAGGCGCAATGAAAGGTGTTGTAGGCTATACGGATGAAATGGTAGTATCTCAAGATTTTGTTGGCGAAACTCGCACTTGTGTTTTTGATGCCGATGCGTCTATTGAATTGAACTCTAGATTCTTCAAAGTAGTGGGTTGGTATGACAATGAGTTTGCCTATTCGACCAAATTGGTTGAGCTGGCGCAACACGTGCATTCTTTATAATTTATACATCACATTCCGTATAAGTTTTACTATATTTATATAGTCTGAACTTGTACGGAATTTTTTATTCAAAATACTATGATTTTAATAGTTGATAGCGGATCTACGAAATGCGATTGGATTTCTGTAGATAATAATGGGAAACAACTTCTCGAAAAAATAAGAACCAACGGTTTAAATCCTGAAATTCTTAAGGAAAAGAAGCTCTACAAAATTATTCGAAAGAGTGAGGAATTAATGGCTCACAAACGCGATGTTACTCATATATTTTTCTATGGGGCTGGTTGTGGCACCGAAAACCCCAAATTGCTTTTAAAGTCAGTTTTGGAAGATATTTTTATGAATGCTGAAGTGCAAGTGACAGAAGACACAATGGCCGCTGTTAGGGCAACATTGAATCATGACGATGAAGCCGCTGTGGTCTGTATTCTGGGTACAGGATCTAATTGTAGTTATTATGATGGTACACGTTTAAATCAGAAAATCATTTCGTTAGGGTATACGCTGATGGACGATGCGTCCGGAAATTACTATGGTAAGCAATTAATTCGTGATTACTATTTCAACCACATGCCAGAAGCTATACGCGTCTCTTTTGGTGATAAGTACAATATGGATGCGGACTTCATTAAATACAATCTCTACAAACAACCCAGCCCAAATGCCTATCTGGCAGGCTTTGCTGAATTTATGTTTTTAAACAAAGATGCAGTGTATGTTCAAAACATGATTAAAGAAGGTGTACGATTATTTGCTAAGAACATGATTCTTCAATTTAAAAATGAAATCGAAAAAGTACCTGTACATTTTGCAGGTTCTATTGCGTTTTTCTCCCAAAATGAGATTAGGGAAGTGGGTGAGGAAATGGGCTTCAAGGTTGGCAACTTTGTACGTCGTCCAATAGAAGGTTTAGTAGCTTATCACACCAAACGACTCTAATGGACATTGCAGTTACTGCACATAAATGCATAAAGGCCTAAATGGTTTAATCTTTTTAAGAAATATTTTTTGGAGCTTTGGATAGAAATGAGTTCTACTTTTCAATATAATAGTGTTTATAGATTGCAGAAAATAATTCATGTTTTGATAAGGCCAAGGCCATTTCAAATTTTCCAACCGTCTCCATATTAGCAGTTATCACTTGAATACCAGACCATGAGTTCGTACTATATAAAAATTTGAATTGCCCTATCAAATCAACTTGCGCACGGCTATTCAATGTTGAACGCTTTGCACGATACATCACGTCCTTAAAACCTAATTTGATAACACATTAATCAAGCAAAAATTGATTGAATTGGTTTCCTTCCAAAAATATATGTCCGGACGTTGATTTTTACTATTTATTACCCATTTTGAAATAAAGATTTATTACCAGGGATATTAAGTCCCCAATAATCAACTGTTTGGTAGTTGGAGAATGTTTATTTAACAGCAATCATACTAATCTCAACATTGACAAATTTTGGCAAGTTGGCGACTTCAACCGTTTCGCGAGCGGGAGCGGTGTCGCTATCAAAATAAGTGGCATAAACTTCGTTGATTTCTCCAAAATTATTCATATCACTTATGAAAAAGGAAGTTTTAACCACGTTCGCAAAAGTCATATCAGC
>JBBSLN010000037.1:0-11182 GCA_038255205.1 Flavobacteriales bacterium | reverse complement strand
TGGTCTGTTTGTTTTTGAGTAACCAGATTTTCAGGTTGTCAATGGTTTTGATGTCCTTGTCAATTTCAGAAAAGGCTTCAATCATCAAAGCTTGCGTTTCAATAGGTGCTTGGTACCAATACCATGAGGGTTTATTTTCTTTCCAGTACATACCTAACTCATCGTTGGTAATGCTATTTTGTTTTAAGGATTTCAATATTTTTTGAGATGTTTTAGTGTCTTTGGCTCTATGGGATACCAATGCCATTAATCCTTTTGCGTAAATAGGTTGACTCAACCAAAACTTTTGTATTTGTGTTTGATAATAGTCTATGATGGTTTTGACTTCCCTGCTTTTTTCAATCTCTGGAAAAAAACTACGCATATACAGATAATGCAATTGCGTGTAGCTTAAATGGTCTTTAGTTAAGTCAACATCTTTGTTATACTTTTTGATGTCTTTATACTCTTGTACGAATTCTACATCGAGATATTTGATGGCTTTGTTAATCATAGCAACCGTTGTGGTTCTCGACTCCGCGCGAACTGACAGTGCATCGTTTACATTTAACTGTTTTAAATGACCAAAACCAGTAATGATATGTTGTGTGATGTAACGATTTGGTCGTCCACCTTCAAACCAAGGCCATGCCCCATTGTCCATTTGATTGTTTTCCAGTTTACGTTTAGCGGATTGCAAATCGTTGTTCATTTTATTCATATCGAATAAAAGCGCAATTCGTTTTTTCTGTTCCGTTTCACTTTGTGCATCTCTTAACCATGGTGTTTCTTGAATAAGAATGTTTTTTAGTTCTTCATTCTTTTCAAGATTACTCAACAAAGCATCAGTGTTTTTCCACTGATTAAACACTTCTCGAATCCTAGGATTGCTATTTGCAATATGGCTTGCCAACGCGTTCGCATAATATCTACTAAAAGTTTGCTCGTTACAATCATAAGGATATTCCATCAAATAAGGCAAGGCCTGAACCGCATACCACGCAGGATTTGAGGTGATTTCCAAAGTCAATTTGTGGTTCTTGAGAGTCGTTGAGGTATTAGTTTTCAGTTTATCCAAAGTAAACGTTCTCGTCTCGTTACTACGAATCCACATTGGTAAAGTTTCCGTCACCAACATTCGATTCGTCAACACAGGAAGTGCACTTTGTTCACCATCACTAAAATCGCCAGCTTTCGCCACAATTTTATATTGAACCGCTTGGATGTCATCAGGGATGGTTAAATTCCATGATACTTGCGTGTTTCCTTTTGCATCAACAGAAAAATCCCCCTCTAACTCCCCCGAAGGGGAAGAATTTAGCAACTTTGCTGTAATATCTTTTCCTGATAACGCATCTGTTAGGAATAATTTCGCTTGTCCTGATAATTTGTTTTCTGTGAGATTCGCAATCTTCGTGCTAATGGTTATTTGGTCACCTTGACGTAAAAAGCGTGGTGCATTTGGGATGACCATCAATTCTTTTTGGGTGACGGTTTCTAAAGTGGTCGTGGCACTTTCCAAGGTTTTGGTGTGTGCCAATAACTGCAACTTCCATTTGGTCAATGCTTCAGGTGTAGTGAAATTAAAACTCACATTGCCTTCCGCATCAGTTTGTAATTGTGGAAAGAAAAAGGATGTTTCTTGGAGGTTTTTTCGGATTTGGATGTTGTCGAAGGATTCTGTAACTTTTGGCGCATTCTCTATTGAAAGCTCTTTTTCCTTGGTGGTTCCATACCCAACCGCAACAACTTCATTTAGTATGGCATTATCCATACCCAACGCCATTTCTGACTCCTCAACCATCATCGAGTCACTCATTGGAGCTGAACTCCTGCTTTTATATGCTAGAGGCGTTAAATCATATTCGCCATTCCCAAAATAAAACCCAAACCAATTCAATTGGTCATAGGATTGATATGGATAGTTGATGTTGTTTTCTAAATTGTTATAAACCTGAAAATCATTAATTCCAAAACTGTGTCCTGCATTAAGTCTAGAATAAGAAATATAGATAGGTTGCGCCAAAGGAGAAAAACTCCAAGCATGCGGTTGGAACTGGTCCAACGACATGTCATACATACTCGCCAAAAGTTCGCCACTCACTTTATCGCCTTTCGGTCCTTTTATTTTAAAACTCCAAGTTTCGTCTTTTCCTGGTTGTAGTTTATCTCTAAAGGTGATGGTTTCAATCTCCAAATCTGATTTTGGATAAGGCACTGAAATCGCAACCGTTCCGGATTGAAAACTATTGGAAAATGCATAACTGTAATGAATGGCAAAACCACCCAAATCTTCTTTTAGAACAGGAATCGCAATCGTCTTTTTTGTATTGCTCAACGGAATGATAAATGTATTTACCACCTGATGGTCCTTCTCGACATCTACTGTGACTGTTACATTTTCAGCGGAAGAGCCAAAGGTTATAACTACATTTTCACCTACATTGTATGCGTTTTTGTCAGTTGTGACGCTGAACAATTCATTATCTGCTAAAAATTTGTCGTCGTCATCATATAAAGTGGTTTTGGCTTCTGCTTTTACGACTTGGCCAAATTTATCTGTGCTTTCCAATACTATGAGATACTGTCCTGAAGCCCATTTTTTGAGGTTGCCCAATTCAAGCTCTTTGGATTCTGACGTATCAAACGTTTTGTCAAAGACCAATTCACCTTTGTCCCAAGTTTCGGGATTGGATTCATCTTCATAAGCGATATGCGGAAATTGTTGTTTAAATTCCTCCTTACCCATCAATCGATAATCAGGAGCTTCCCAAGGACGTGGTCTTAATACTTGTTGAGGTGCTTTGAGTTTATAGATTTTAACCGTTCCTGTGGCTGGAACAAATTCACCATTCAGGTTTTTTGTATCAATCGATAATGTGTGGTCTTTTTTTGATTTGTCAAGTTTTTCGCTGATTGAAATGGTCGCCGTGAGTGCATGGTAGCCAATATTCACTATGCTTGTTGCACTTCGTGATTCGCCGTTAATATCGGTAACATCTGCCGTGACTTCGTATTGGAAAACGGGCAAGCTCTCTTTATCTACACTTTCATCGGGAAGTGCTTTGAAGGTAATATCAAATTCACCTTTATCGTTCGTCATGGTTTCGCCATGTGTGATTTCTTGAGGTTCGCTGTTGAACCAAGGTCGAGACCAATAATACCAATACGGATAATTCACTTTTCTTGTCACGCGATACACCACTTTGGCATCTGTGATATTGCTTCCAGCGTAAGCGAGTGCATTTCCATTGACGGTTACGGAATCATTTATTTTAAAAGTTTCAGTGACAGGTTCGAATTTCGTTTCAAATTTCGGACGTTTGTATTCTTCGACGGAAAAGTAAGTCGAAGCGGTCGCATCGGCATTCATCTCAACACTGAACTGTCCTGTCAGACCATCACTAGGAAGGATAAACTCGCCAGCGACTGAACCAAATTCATTGGTTTTAAGAGTCATCTCTTTTATCATTTCCCTATTGACATTGTACATTATCAATTTCGTTTCGAGATTCGGTGTTACTTCCGATTTACCTTCTTTTGTGGACATTGCAATGCCTTTAAAATAGACTATTTGTCCTGGACGATAAATACTACGGTCCGTAAAGAGAAACGCGTTGTTTGTAACCAACTGTTTGGAATCGTTTTTATAATATTGATTGATATAGTAATCCTCAAAATAGGCAGTGTCATTGTCATTGTCATATTTTACTTCTATATCCAAATCAATCAAACGTTCATTATCTTTTAAAATGAAAAATCGTCCTTCCGTATCTGACGTTTTTGTGTCGTTAGTTATCGAACCGTTATACTTGGTTTTATAGGATAATTTAATGTTGGCATTGGCCAATGGTTTGCCTGTATTTCTATTGATGACTTGAAACAATTCCCTTGAATTCTCGGTTTTATTGACCAAAGCAATGTCAGTAACCTGAATCGTTTTATATGCAAAAAAAGAATCGCTAGCATCCACTTTTGAGGCAAAGATGAGGTAGTTGCTGTTCAACAATGGTGGAATGACAATTTCCATGGAATGAACTTGGTAATCGGCCTCATTTTTGAGTGAACTTTGAAATTGAGTCCTTACATCCAGCCTTTTGATAAAAGCTAATTGTTCCTCTTGTCGGTAGAGCTCCTTAAATTTATCGATATTACTTCGAGACATTTTATAAATCTTGAATTGCAACTGCTCCAAGTTTTTATAAGTCACTTTCAACAAGGCTTTTTGCTGCAATGGCAACAGGTTTTCAGAGATGATTTGCAAAGAAGGTTGAAGGATTTGATGTTTTAGGACTTCACATTTTTGTGCGCCAGTGCTTTTAGGATATTTGGCAATGACCTTATTGCAAATTTCCAAAGCTTCTTTTATTTTCCAACGATGGTTTTCGTTTGTTTTCGGTTCGTATTTCTGCCCTTGTTGATGATAAAGTGAGGCAATTTCAAAATTATAGAGTGCAGAGACTTCATGAGATTGCATTTGAATACTAGCAGATTTTAAGGTATCAAGAAGAAGTTCCTCATCATTGCTGAATATGGCATTTTCAGACACAAACTTTAATCGCTCGATATCGACATCCACCAAAGCATATGGTTCTTTATCATTTAGATGAAAAGCAATTAGTTTTTGGTATAGTTTTAAGGCTTGCAGCTGCAAGGAGGTGGAATCTTGTGAAGTGATTGCTAGTTCAGAAAAGGCCTTTGCTTCCTTTAAATAGTCCGAATTGTCAATTTCAAATTTATACGCAGGTTGTGTAATGCTATTTTCATCTGTTTTGTAAAATTCTAGGGCATTATGAGCCAATAAATCATAAAGCGTAGGTCTGAACGTTTTGGAGTTTTTCTGTTCCATCAAAATAGCACTGAAGTCCTCAAGCTTTGTCTGTTTAAGGATTGATTCATTTGTCAAGGAATTATCGTAATGTAATTGGATCTCATCAAAAAGGGTCTGTAAATCCCAAGTTTGAAAGTCCTTTGAATCTACTTTTGTAGCTGTATTGGTGCGATTGTAAAACTTGTATCTATTCTGTTGAAAGTATTGCCAATACATCGTGGCAAGCATATTCTCCAAGATGTTTTTGGTGGGTGCTTCGCTCTTTTCGATTTCTGATTTAAAATCAGCCATAATTTTTAACTGTGACTCTTCTTCAAGTGTCATCACATACTTGCTCTGGTAAACAAGTGCTTTAATTTGCTGTGCGGAATTCTTGTCTTTCGTGGCACGAGCATTTATTTCTTTAACGATTTCCAAAGCAGACTCTGGTAGGCCCTCTTTTTCATAGGTAGCGACCTTCTTCCAAAGGTCATTATAATCTTGGTTCTGTGCTTGAGAGAAATTTGCAAAGAGAACTATCATTAGTGCAGAAAGATAATATTTCATGGCTTGATTGTGTTTTTTGATGTTTGACTCATCATTCTTATGCAATATAAATGCCAAATTTCGTTTACAGTACAATCAATGGGGCAATGCCTAAGTTGATGGAGTGAAGTTAATAATATAATGAGTAAACTCGTATCTTTGTTTTTTAAAATTATTTCAATTGAACCATTCTACTTTCTTTTCCGTAAATATTAATATGAAGTCACTTATGTTTTTTTTAATGTTACCCATCGTTGTCACAGGACAAACCACTCTGCAGGATGTTGAGAAATTACTTGAGAAAAAGCAATATTCTAAAGCCGAAAATTTCATGTTGGATTATGTCAAAAATAATCCGAAGGATTTAAAAGGCATCGAATTGTTGGGTGATACTTATGGCCAACAATTGAAATGGGATGATGCCATTAATAACTACAAGAAATTAGTGGAGGCAAAGAGTAGCAACGCAAACTTCCATTACAAATATGGTGGTGCCATGGGCATGAAAGCTCTGAAGGTCAACAAGTTAAAAGCCGTGGGAATGATTGGCGATATAAAAAATGCCTTTTTAAAAGCTGCCGAACTAGACCCTAAACATATTGACGTACGTTGGGCTTTGGTGGAATTGTACATGCAGTTGCCAGGTATTGTAGGAGGAAGTGTGAGCAAAGCATTGGATTATGCCGGCGAACTTGAAAAACTTTCCAAAGTCGACGGCTATTTGGCTAAAGGCTATGTTTATGAATACGACAAAGATCCCGAATTAGCTGAAAAGTATTATAAAATGGCCATCAAAGAAGGTGGTTCTATGACCTGTTATGAAAAGTTGACTGCATTTTACGAAAAACAGAAACAACCTAAAAAGGCTATTTCTAATATTGAGGACAATCAAAAGGCGCATCAGCGGAATGCCTTGCATTACCAAATAGGCAAAGTCGCGGCCGAATATAATATCGAACTTGAAAAAGGAGAGATGTGCCTGAACACTTATATCAAAAACTATTCTGCAGAGGATGGCGTTCCCAAAGCTTGGGCAAATTATCGTTTGGCTCAAATTAACAAACATAAAGGAAATAAATCCGAAGCTTTAAAATATATCAACCTGGCTATTGATGAGCTTCCTGATATTAAATCGTTTAAGGAAGAAAAAACTTCTATTCTAGCACTCTAATAGGCAATTATTTAATTTTTTGTTAAAAATTCAACAATTTTAAACTAATAGTTGCAAATATGATAGTAATACTATTATATTTGCAATCAAAATAATTTTTTATGATTAACTTACTATCAAATCTAAAGATTGCTGTTCCAGAAAATATATTCATAAAAGACCCTGAATCTTCCGATTTAGGTAAGCGGATAGTGGAGCATGGTATTCTTCTTATTGATGAAATAGGATTCGACAGTTTTACATTCAAGAAGTTAGGTGCTAGAATAGAAAGCAACGAAAGTTCCATATACCGCTATTTTGAAAGTAAGCATAAATTTTTGGTTTATCTAACCTCGTGGTATTGGGCATGGATTGAATATCAACTGGTATTTTCCACACAAAACATTACCGATGAGGAAGAAAAACTCAAAAAGGCCATTGAAATTGTTGCACGAATTGTCAAGCAAGATTCTGCGTTCTCTCATATTAATGAGGTGGCACTTAACAGAATTATCATAAATGTAAGTTCAAAATCATATTTGACCACAGATGTGGATGCCGAAAATAAGGAAGGGCATTTTAAAATTTATAAACGTCTTGTATCTCGAATTAGCCAAATGATACAGACGATAAACCCTAAATATAAATACCCTTCCAGTTTGGCAAGTACGATTACACAAGGTGCATTGCATCAGCATTTTCTAAAGAATCATTTTAAGTCGATTACCGACTGTAACGATGCGGTTTCACCATCCGAATTTTTTGTTCAACTTACCTTAAGTACTATAAAATAAAACCATGTTAAAACCAAAAATGTCTCCCTGGCAACGCCTTATGGGTTTGTTAAGGTTGGAAAAGCGAGCTGTCCTACAGGTGTTTTATTACGCTATATTTTCTGGATTAGTAAGTTTGTCACTTCCGTTAGGAATACAAACAATTATTAACCTCATTCAAGGTGCACAAATTACAACCTCATGGATTTTACTGGTTTTTTTGGTGACGCTTGGTGTCGCCTTTGTAGGCATTCTACAATTGATGCAAATGCGCATTGTGGAAACCATACAGCAACGTATTTTTACCAGGTCATCCTTCGAATTTACCTATCGTTTCCCAAAAATTAAGATGGATGAACTACGTAAGTATTATCCTCCCGAGTTGGCGAATCGATTTTTTGATACCTTAACTGTTCAAAAAGGTCTATCAAAAATATTAATTGATGTGCCAGCGTCTGTTCTGCAGATTGTTTTTGCGTTAATACTACTGTCGTTCTATCATCCATTTTTTATCGTCTTTGGTATTATGCTCTTACTGCTCATCTATGTCGTTTTTAAATTCACGGCAAGAAAAGGCATGGAAACAAGCCTTGATGAGTCAAAAAATAAATATAAAGTAGCCTTTTGGATTCAAGAGGTGGCAAGATGTGTTATAAGTTTTAAGCTTTCAGGAAAGACGAATTTGGCATTACAAAAAAATGATGATTTGGTAGTAAAATATTTAGAGGCTCGTGAAAGTCATTTTAGGATTTTAGTGATTCAGTTCATTCAGATGATTGGTTTTAAAGTGATTGTGACTGCTGGATTATTGACCATCGGAGGCGCATTGGTTTTAAATCAAGAAATGAATATAGGACAGTTTGTTGCGGCAGAAATTATCATTTTGCTCGTAATTGGCTCCGTTGAAAAATTGATCAATGGTCTGGAATCATTCTATGATGTTCTGACATCATTAGATAAAATAGGACAAGTGGTTGATAAGGAACTTGAACCGCAATCTGGAGAAAAACCACCTTTCGGGAATGATTTCAATATCGAATTGAAAGATGTTACTTATAAAGTTTTCAATAAAGAGATTCCAATATTGTCAGATATCAATTTAAATATTAAACCTAAAACAAGTTTATTGATAAAAGGTGGAAACGGCTCTGGAAAATCCAGTTTATTACGTTTAATTGCTGGAGTCATAAAACCGTCAAAAGGAAATGTGTTCTTGGGTTTATTTTCATTGGAAAACGTCAACATCAATTATTACCGATCACATATTGGTTTGTCCCTTTTTGATGAGACACCATTCGAAGGCACCATTCGTGAAAATATCACTTTTGGTAATTCCGAAATTTCAGATGATGCTATTTTTTGGGCGATTGAAAATGTAGGATTAAAAGATTTCATAAAGGAACAGTCAAAAGGGTTGGAAACAATTTTATATCCTGAAGGCAAACGTATGTCGACCACAATCAGCAAAAAAATAATTCTTGCGAGAGCAATTGTTAAAAAACCAAAGTTACTTATTCTTGAAGACCCATTAGATCCGTTTTTAGAAGAAGAGTCAAATAGAATCATTAAATTCCTTACTCTGCCATCAAATGATTGGACAATTGTAGTGGTAAGTCAAAATAAGCATTGGGAAAAAGTATGCCAGCAAACAATTGAATTGAAAGAAGGAAAAATTATTTCAAAAATATAGGTCGATGCTAAACATTTCACATAATAACGTCAATAAGATTTTTGACATGTCCGCCTACAAGTCTGGGAAGAAAGTGCTACAGGTCAAATACTTTAAGCATTTTAATAGGTTTTTGGCTGGATTCTCGATTTTTGGGTTCATTCTCTTGTTTTTTCCTTGGACACAGACCATCATTGGTCAGGGACAGGTGACAACTTTAAAACCAGACCAAAGGCCACAGACTATTCAGTCACCCATCCCGGGAAGAATTGAAAAATGGTTTGTCCAAGAAGGTGATTTTGTTAAAAAAGGCGATACAATTTTAGAAATTTCAGAGATAAAAAGTGAATATTTTGACCCGAATTTAGTGTCTCGTACCAATGAACAAATTCAAGCAAAAGCAGGTTCAGTCACGTCTTATGGTGAAAAAGTAAAAGCTTTGGAACGTCAAGTAAGTGCTCTCAATTCCGAATCTGTTTTAAAATTACAGCAGGCGGAAAACAAGTTAATTCAATCACGATTAAAAGTGAAGATCGATAGCATTGACCTTGAGGCCGCCAAGACGAATATAAGCATTGCGCAACGCCAGTACGAACGAACTGTTGAACTGCAGAATGAAGGTTTAAAAGCGGTAAAAGACGTTGAAGATAAGCGTTTGAAATTACAGGAAACACAGGCAAAATTAATTTCCCAAGAGAACAAGTTGTTAGCGAGTAAGAACGAAGTCATCAATGCCAAGGTTGAGATTGCTAGCGTTCGCACAACATATAGTGATAAAATAGCCAAAGCCGAAAGTGATCGATTTACAGCACAGTCTGGACAATTCGATACCGAAGCTCAAGTTAGTAAGCTTGAAAATGACTATTCCAACTACGAAATAAGAGACAAGTTACGCTATGTTAGGGCACCTCAAGATGGTTATATCAACAAGGCCATAATTGGTGGTATTGGCGAGACGTTTAAGGAAGGTGAGCGTTTGGTTGGTATCATGCCTTCAGGATATGAATTGGCAGTTGAGACTTTTATTCAACCGATTGATCTACCGCTATTGCACGTCGGCGAAAAAGTGAGGGTTCAGTTCGATGGCTGGCCTGCTATCGTTTTCAGTGGATGGCCGAATGTGTCTTATGGAACTTACGGAGCGAAAGTGGTTGCTATCGAAAATTTTATTAGTGATAATGGAAAATACCGTGTGCTTTTAGCGCCAGATATGTCCGAAAATAAATGGCCATCTGCAATTAGAGTTGGGTCGGGAGCGCATACCATGGCATTATTGGAAGATGTGCCGATTTGGTTCGAATTATGGAGAAAAGTGAATGGTTTTCCACCCAATTATTATCAACCAAAAAGCATGTCAGCTGATGAATACTAAAAAGATTGTCATCTTACTTCTTTTATTATTTGCGGGACTGAACATTTCAAAAGCACAAAACTTGGATGAAACCATATTGCGATTTGATGAATATTTGGGTTATGTAAAAAAATTCCATCCCATTGTCAAACAAGCTGAATTGATTATCCATGAAAGTCAAGCAGCGCTGATGAAGGCAAGAGGTGGATTTGACCCAAAAGTGGAGGTCGATTATGACCGAAAGAAGTTCAAAAATACAGAATATTACGACAAGCTGAATGCAGCATTTAAAATCCCGACTTGGTATGGCATTGAACTAAAAGCCAATTTTGAGGAAGCCGACGGACTTTTCCTTAATCCAGAAAATAGCCTTCCTGAAGATGGGTTGTATAGTGCTGGTGTTTCATTTTCGGTAGCGCAAGGGTTTTTGATTAATGAGCGCATGGCATCTTTAAAGCAGGCCAAATTGTTTCGAGATCAGGCCAAAGCTGATCGGGATATTTTGGTGAATACCATTCTCTATGAAGCGTCTCTGGTTTACTTCGATTGGTTACAGGCTTATAATGAAACAATCGTTTTTGAGGACTTTTTGACGAATGCAAATATAAGGTTCGAAGGGGTCAAACGAAATGTTGAAGTAGGGGAAGTGGCAGCGATCGATTCAATTGAAGCGAGAATAGTCGTAAACGACCGACGATTGAATTTAGAAAAGGCCAGGTTAAAATTGATGAAAACCAAGTTGGAGCTTTCCAACTATCTGTGGTTGGAAAACAATATTCCTGTGGAACTTCAAGATGGCATTAATCCGGATGTTGCAAGTGAGTTTGTAGTGGATGCCACCTTGAATATTAACGGTTTGAGATTAGCAGAATTTGAAGTGGATACCCATCCCAAATTGCGGTCC
>JBBSLN010000036.1:0-11231 GCA_038255205.1 Flavobacteriales bacterium | reverse complement strand
GTCTTGGACGTTCAGAGACATTACAGAACAAAAAGCTGCAGCAGAAGCAATAAAGGAAAGCGAAACGAGATTCCGCACCATGGCAGAGGCTACTGAAGTGTTGATCGGAGTCGCAGATGAAGTGAGCAATGTGACCTATTTTAATAAAGCTTGGGTGGATCTTACCGGAAGACCGATGGAGGATTTACTGAAGTTAGGATGGACTGACTTATTACATCCGGAAGACAAGGATCGCGTTGTTGATACTTACCTTTCAGCCTTTGAAAATCAAGAAAGTTATAAGTTAGAATTCAGGATCTTGAATAGAAATGGAGAATACAGTTGGTTGTTGACCAAAGTACCCGGCAGATTTCACCCGGATGGGACTTTTGCAGGATATATCAGTGCTAGCATTGACATTACAGATCGTAAAGAAGCAGAAGAAAAAATTAAAGACGCCCGTGAACTTCTTGAAACCACTTTCCAGAATGTACCTTCGGCCATCTATAATTTTGATAAAACAGGGAAGATTCTTTACCTGAATGAAATTGGAGCAAATCAGATAGGATATGCAACGGCAGAAGAGGTGCTTGCCGAAAAAGATGTATTCCAGTTGAGAAAAAGGGCGTATGAAACTTTCACTGTATTGAATGAACAAGGCGAACCAATGCCTGTTGATCAAAATTCAACAGCGCTTACTTTTAAAACCGGCGAGTCTTCAGAAGTTGTTTCCCAATTAATCAATAAAAAAACAGGAGCATCTTTATGGCTTTTATCCAGGGCAACTCCAATTTATGATGACAATGACCAGCTGATTAAAGTGCTTTCCACTTCTACAGATATTACCCTGCAAAAAGCAGCAGCAGAAGCAATAAAAGTAAGCGAAGTTAAATTTAGGGTTTTGTCAGAAACTATTCCTAATATGATATGGACAGCACAGCCAGACGGAAAACGCAACTTCTTCAACCAGTATATGCTTGATTATACAGGAAAAACATCTAATGAACTGTATGGCGATGGATGGCACCAAATGATTGCGCCGCTTGATTTGGAACGAACATTAAAACACTGGCATCACAGCATCCAAACCGGTGAAGATTATACAAATGAAAACAGATGGCGCCATCGTGACGGTAGCTATCAATGGTTTCTAGCCCATGCCATTGCTCAAAAGGACGAAGAGGGAAACGTAGTAGGATGGATAGGATCGTGTACAGATATTACAGAGCAAAAAGCATTTACAGAAGCATTAGAAATAAAAGTAAAAGAACGAACCTATCAACTTCATCTACAAAATGAAACTTTTAAAATAGCAGAAAAGATTGCAAAATTCGGAAGTTATAAATGGAACTTGAAAACAGATTCGTTGGAATACTCTGATAACTTATTTCGTTTATTTGATTGCAAACCGAATGAATTTATTCCTTCTATCGAAAAATTTTTATCATTTATACACCCCGATGATTTACAACAAGTGACTAAAAACGGAGAGGAAACAAAAGAAACAGGTAAGTTGGCAGAAATACCTTACCGTATTATTAGCAAAACAGGAAAAATAAAACACCTTCGATCTAGCGTTAGTTTTACAGGAGGTGATGATAATAGCATTCTGATAGGAACAGTCCAGGATATTAGTAAAGATGTAGAAGCGGCCATAAAATTAAGAACAAAAAATATTGAACTCGAAAATAGCAATGCTGAACTCGCCTCCTTTAGTTATGTTGCCAGCCATGATTTGAAAGAACCTTTACGGAAAATCAGGACATTCAGCAACCTAATTATTGAAACAGAAAATTTTTCAGAAAAGACACAGGACTATTTTAATCGGATGACTTCAGCGGCAGAGCGAATGCAAAATCTCATTGACTCCCTACTTGATTTTTCCCGAGTTAACCAATCTGAAATGGTTTTTGAGCCATGCGATTTAAATTTGCTTGTTGAGGTATCAAAAGACGACCTTCAAATAAAAATCAGTGAGAAGCAAGTTACCATTGAATATGATAATCTTCCCGTAATAATGGGAGTGTGTATTCAAATTTCACAGCTCATTACCAACCTACTTGAAAATGCAATTAAATACAGCCGACCAGAAGTTAAACCGCTCATCAGGATTACTGCATCAATTATTGAAGGAAAAAAAATTGAACACCCTTCAGCAAACAAAAAGACCAAATACCATGCAATAGAATTTGCAGACAACGGAATTGGATTTGAGCAAGAATATGAGAAAAAAATATTTGGACTTTTTCAGCGGCTTCATGGAAATGATGAATATTCAGGTACAGGTATTGGTTTAGGCATTGTCAAAAAAATTGTAACTTATCACGATGGATTTGTTGTAGCAGAAGGACAACCCAATATAGGTGCTACATTCAAAATATACATACCAATAACTTAAAAAAAATAGTCTCAATTGATAACGAAGACAACCAGCTTATGCTTAAAGAACTAATTCCATAATTTAAAATAAGTATATGATACCTCCCCAAAATGTTAAAGTGATTGAATTCCCAACATCAACCATGTGGTTTGATGAACATGGAATTCTCTGCTCCATTTCAAAAAAAGTGCCGCAACAAACGGTAGAAGAAGCAAAAAAGACGATGGAGGATTTCATTAAATTAACTGGCGGAAAAAAAGTTTGTCTGCTTTCCGACAGCACAGATTCCACACCATCCGACAAAGAAATGCGCGACTATATTGCAGAAGTCATTCCTGAAATCGCAAAAGCAGTTGCGGTCATTTCCAGGTCTGCAGTGGGCAAAATGGTTGCAAATTTATTTTTTAGCATCAAGAAACAACCCTACCCAGTGAAAATGTTTGATAGTGAAACTGAAGCAAAAGAATGGTTGAAGCAATATCTATAAAAGCAAATTAGTCATGGCGAAATTTTCTCTTTATAAGTGGTTTAAAAATGTTTCCATAGCACATAAATTATATTCTGTGGTAGGCATTATGGCTGTTCTTATTGCTTTTGAACTCGGCACACTGTACTTTGCTATGAACACACTTTCGTCAGTAAGGGCTTTTGTAGGTGCTGAAGGGTTATGGTCAAAATCGCAAAAAGATGCCGTTTATCATTTACAACAATACTCCCAAACCGATAGTGAGGAAGATTTACAAGCATTTTACCATTTCATGAAAGTGCCAATGGGCTACCATAAAACATTATCGGAATTAAACAAAACGGATCTTGACTTAAATGTTGCCCGACAGGGACTCCTTGAAGGTCGTAGCCACCCTGACGATACTGATGGGATGATAAAATTGTTTCGACGGTTTAAGGACATCTCATACATCCATGAGTCAATCAATATATGGGCAGAAGCGGATGCAACTATTGCCGAGTTAATGCCCATTGCTGAAAAATTGCATGCAGAAATAAACTCACCCTCCCCATCACAAGATAAGTTAGATGAGATCATTCAGGAAATAGAGCCCATCAATCAAAAACTGACCCTGCTGGAAGATGATTTTTCTTATACGCTGGGAGAAGGAGCGCGCTGGCTAGAAAATACTATTTTAGCTTTATTGCTTGCCATTGCATTGACCGTTGAGTTCAGCGGACTGATTCTCACTTATTTTGTTGTAAGAGGCATTTCAAAAGGGTTGAAAGAGATTAGGAGTGCTTCAAAAGGTATTGGCAAAAGAGATTTCAGCGTAAGAGCAAAAGTATTTTCAAATGACGAGATAGGTCTTCTGGCAAAATCATTCAATGATATGACCGCAGAACTTTCCGATAGCATTCAAAAACAACTACAATCAAGTCAAGATTTAGAAGCTAAGACAAAGTTCATTGAGGAAAGTGAAAGAAGAATCGTTCGTATTATGGAAGCCCTCACAAAAACCACCCAATTTGATTTTTCAGAAAAGCTTACGATAAGTGATAGAGCTGATGAACTCGATGTCATTGCCGCGGGATTAAATACGATGAGCGAAGAACTTGAATATCATTTGAAACAATTAAAACAAAGCGAAGAAAAACTGAATGATGCACAACACTTGGCGCATATCGGTAGTTGGGAATGGAATATTGTTAACAATACCATTGAATGGTCTGACGAACTTTACAGGATATACGGGATGAGCCGAGAAGACTTTGAAGCAAATTATGAAAATTATATAGAGTGTATTCATCCTGATGACCGTGAGTATGTGAACAATATCATTCAGAAATCATATCAAGACCATCAACCTTTCGATTTCTTTCACCGGCTTTTGTTGCCGAATGGAGATGAGCGCACCCTTCATGGAAGAGGCGAGGTTTTTCTAAATAATGAAGGCGAGATTATCAGGATGAACGGTACAGCGCAAGACGTTACTGAAGAAAAAGAAATTGAAAAAAAACTAAATCAGTACAACATAGAATTAGAAACAAAAAACAGGGATTTGGAATCCAAAACAAATTTCATTCAGGAAAATGAAAAAAGAATCGTCCGTATAATGGAGGCCCTCATAAAAACCACCCAATTGGATTTTTCAGAAAAACTTACCATCAGCGATAGAGGCGATGAACTCGATGCCATTGCCGTGGGATTAAATACGATGAGTGAAGAACTTGAATTTCATTTGCAACAAGTAAAAGAAAGCGAAGAGAAACTGAATGTTGCACAAAGATTATCAAAAATAGGAAATTGGGAGTGGGATATGGCGACAAACAAAGTGCAATGGTCCGACGAGATGTTCAACGTCCACGGATACGGCGATGAACGATTTGAGGTCACTTTTGAAAAAGCAATGGAGCGCGTGCTGCCCGAAGATGTAGAACGATCAAATGAAAGAATGAAAATCAATATTGAGAATGCCCTACAATCATTTACAGAAAATAGTTCGCTCGAATTCGAAATTGACCCTGTTACTTATACACTTGTTTTGCCCGATGATAGTAGAAAAGTTGTACAGGGCATAGGCAAAATAATACTAAACACTGATGGACTACCCACCAAGATGGTTGGCACTGTGCAGGATATTAATGAACAGTATAAGGTCGAAAAAAAATTAAATCAATACACCATTGAATTAGAAATAAAAAACAAAGAACTGGCCCAATTCGCTTACGCAGCTTCACACGACTTACAAGAACCCTTGAGGACTATTTCCAACTTCTCAAAGTTATTGGCCAACAAATTAGAGCCCTATGATGATAAAGATATGAACCAATACATGAGGTTGATTACGGGTGGCGCTAACCGTATGTCAAAACGCATTTTTGATTTGCTTGACTATTCCACCGTAGGAAAAAATATGAGTAAGTTAGATACAGATTGTAACCTAGTATTGAAGGACGTCTTAATTGATTTATCAGCACTCATTGAAGAAAGCGGTGCAGAAATAAATGCGGAAAAATTACCCATTACACTCTGCGGTGATTTACAAGTAGTTTTTCAAAACCTTATAAGCAATGCCATCAAATTCAAAAAAGAGGGCATTCCACCTGTTATAGATATTTCAGCATCCGACACGGGAAAAGAATTTCTTTTCGCATTTAAAGACAACGGTATTGGAATTGAAAAAGAATATAACGACAGAATATTTATTATCTTTCAGCGCTTGCACACAAGAACTGAATATGACGGCACAGGTATAGGACTTTCGCTATGCAAAAAAATTGTTGAATTGCATGGAGGTAACATATGGGTTGAATCTGAAGCCGGAAAAGGAAGCACATTTTATTTCACAATACCAAAAAATTAAAACAAACAGATTATGAGAAAAAAACTGAACTGCATTTTGTTAGTTGATGATGACCCAGATGATAACTTTTTCCATCAAATCATTATCAATGAAATGAATATGGTCAACACTATTGATATTGCTAGAAACGGAATTGAAGCATTGGAATATCTCCAAAAGGAAAATTGCATTCCTCCCGACATCATATTTCTAGACCTTAACATGCCCAAAATGAACGGATGGGAATTTTTGGAAAAATATAAACACTTAAGCAAAGAACAAAAAGCAAAAGCGCTTATTATAATTTTAACCACATCCGCAAATCCGGAACATATAGAAAAGGCAAAAGAGATAGAAGATGTAACGGGCTTTGAAACAAAACCATTAACCAAAGAAATGCTGACGAAAATTTTACAGGAACATTTTCAGAATTACATATAAAATATGACACGACACTGTGGTCATAGAAGGGTATTCTCATAGCTAAAGGCAAATAAGATAAAAGGCTTTTACCGTACCTCAAGCTGTTGTAATTTATACAGTGAGATGTGGCTATACAAACTGTTTAAAAGTAATCCTTTAAACCAAAAGAAACTGGACAGATTTAGAACGGAAGCCGAATTGCGAAAATGCGGATTGAAATTCAGAAGTTGGTACGGCGGAGTGAGAAGGTTGAACAACTCACATGACATTTCCGATTTGCTTTCCAACATCAAACCGTCCCGAGCTTTTGGGACTCGCGGATTTTCCACCTGCCTACCAGCCGTCAGGTTCGGATTGTATTTGCTATATTAGGTGCTCAAAACACACAACAAACTATATACAAGCACGTTTTGGCTCATTATGACCAACCAATAACCAATGCTAATATTCTTTTGAAAAATTCGTTCAAAATAAAAAAGGCAAAATCATTGATGTAGTGCCTGAAATGACACGTTTCGAGTTTTAAAATGGAAAAATAATCCGAATTTTTAAGTATTGGTAATGATTAAGAACCGTTTACTTCATAAAACGCTAATAATAGACTCAATTAATCAAACTTTCGTCCAGGAGTATAGGGTGCTCCAGCTGCTTCCAATGTCGCTTCATATGTTTCCAATGCACTGATATAGGAAACCAAATCTCCTCTGAATGTACTAAAATCTGTTTGAGCGATTTCAAAATTTCGTTTTTGAGTATCTGTAGGGTTTTGTCTTGTTTCCCAATGTCCACCTGCTACTTGACCAACTCTTGATTGAATAGAAGGCGATGACGATTCATTTAAACTTTGACGAATAGGATCACCATATAGTCGCTTTTGCAATTCTGCTAAATTTTGTTCCAATTGATTCAAATCTGCAAAAAGTTTTGGTGTTGCTTTTGGAGTTTCTAGTATGGCTGCTTTCATATATCTTAAACGGTCGCTAGCTTCTCCTAATTTTCTGCCAGCACTTGAAATTTGTCGCAAGAGCTCACTGGTTTTTTCTTGAAATTCGGCTATTGCATTAAAATCACCATTAGAAGTAGTGTTTGGGACAGGTTTAACTTTGAATTCTTGAGATTCCCCATACCCTTTTAGCATTCCATTATGAGCGATAAATAGTGCTACACTATAGGATCCAGGAGCAACTAGTGGCCCCTCAGCATCGCCAGCCCATGGCGGTTTAAATGCTGGTTGCGTCAAATTAATAGGATCTGGAGGAGGCAACTTTAAATCCCAACTCGCGCGATGCAATCCTTTTTTGGCGGAACCTTTAATCCAACGTACTGGAGTGCCTTTTTCATTACTCACCAATAGCAATACTTGTGGCTCATTCTCATTTGCTTCTTGTTGCAAACGTTCCCATCCAGGAAAAGGAATATTAGTATTTTCTTCTATTAAGGCCTTTTCCGAATCCTTACGTTCTGATTTTGCAGTCTCAGGTATATCGTTTAGATAATAAGTAAACACAGCACCAAAAGGTGGATTCTCAGCAACGAAATTTGCAGAGCCTTGACTAGGCATGCCTTTAGCTTGCATTGGAACATTGGAGACATACCACCAAGCATCTCTTACTGGGAAGAGTGTATTCGTTTTTCTGTTTACGGCACTGCTAATAGTTCTTAATGGTGAATAATCATCAAGCACATAGAATCCTCGACCAAAAGTTGCTCCAACTAAATCATTATCTCGTTGATGCAATTCTAAATCACGGAACGCTATTGTAGGCACTCCAGCATCCAATTTAATCCAGTTGACACCTTTATTCGGTGAAAAATAGAGGCCATATTCAGTGCCAATGAATAATAAGTTTTCTTCTATATGATCTTGTTTTAAAATCCATACAATCGTATGGCTTGGCAAATCACCAGCAATTGATTTCCAAGAACGACCACGATCATTACTCATAAAAAGATAACTGTTGTAATCCCCTATTTTATGTGCATCTGCAATGGCAAAAACAGTATTTGAATCGTGGTTTGAAGCCTCCACGTCATTAATGAATGATCGCGCTGGAACCTTTGGAAGTATACTCTTTCTCCAATTTTGACCCCCATCTTCACTTACATGAATAAGTCCATCGTCTGAACCTGTATAGAGCAATCCTTCAAGCTTTGGAGATTCTGATAGAGACGTAAGTGTTGCATACTTTGACATCGCTCCAGTATCATAAAGGGCATCCACACTCCAAACACGTTTATCAATCGTTTCGAGTTCATACCGATTTGTGTTGGTAGTTAAGTCCTTGCTTATTGGTGTCCAAGAATTCCCTTGATTATCACTCTTCCAAACACGTTGAGACCCAAAATAAAGACGTTTATGATTATGTGGACTCACTTGAATAGGACTATCCCAATTCCAGCGCTCAGGTATATCATTTGGCTCAGGCTGTGGTTGAATATTTATGACTTCTTCACTACGTCTATCGAGACGATGCAATAAGCCTTCTTGAATTTCCATATAAACAATATTGGAATCTTCTGGGTCAAAAACAGAATCATAACCATCCGCGCCAAGAGGAACATACCAATCTTGATTACGAACACCTTCAGTATTCATGGTTCGCGAAGGCCCGATTAAGGTTCCTAAATCTTGTGCACCTCCAACAATGTTATAAAATGGCTCAGAATTATCAAGCCCAAGTTTATAGAACTGGGAAATAGGCAGATTAGAAAAGTGTCGCCATGTCGTGCCTTCGTCATACGTTTCATACAATCCACCATCTGTTCCAGCAATTAAATGTTTTCC
Organism: Flavobacteriales bacterium; assembly: GCA_038255205.1. Classification (GTDB taxonomy): domain Bacteria; phylum Bacteroidota; class Bacteroidia; order Flavobacteriales; family Flavobacteriaceae; genus JBPOFM01. Next base: position 2,371 of record JBBSLN010000036.1, on the reverse strand, counting down.
ATTATCTGGGTCAATCCAAAGTGCGTGATTATCGCTGTGCTTTTCACGTCCTGTACCAAGATAATTAAAGTTCTTTCCTCCATCACGAGACACATGAAAGAAAACATCCATTTGGTAAATAAGATCCGGATTTTGTGGGGATGCTTCAATTTCTTGGTAGTAATGTGGTCCTGTTCCGCCAGAGATATAACTATTTTGTCTTTCCCAGCTTTCTCCTTTATCCAATGATCTATAAAAGCCTTTTTCATCCTTGTTTGCCTCGATGGTTGCATAGACTACGTCAGGATTTGCAGGTGTAACGGCTAGTCCCATTTTACCCATATCCTCTTTTGGCAAGCCTGTTTCTTTTCGAAGCCAAGACTCCCCATTATTTGCCGATTTATAAATACCTGATTTTGGCCCACCAGATAATAGTGACCAGGTATGTCTGCGTCGTTGATATGCTGCAGCATATATGACATCTGGATTTGATGGATCAAATTCTATATCAGTGACACCGGTATTTTCATCAATTTCAAGTACTAATTGCCACGTTTTTCCACCATCGCTCGTTTTATACACGCCTCTTTCGCCACCTGACGACCAAAGTGGTCCTTCGGCCGCAACAAATACGACATCACTATTTCTGGGATCTACTAGAATTTTTCCGATATGCTCAGACTTTATAAGACCCATCTGTTTCCAAGTCTTTCCGCCATCAACACTTTTATAGACACCATCTCCCCAAGCAACATGGCGACCACTTACATTTTCTCCAGTACCAACCCAAATAACTTCTGAGTTATTGGAATCAATGGTTACTGTGCCAATTGAATAGGATTTTTGACTATCAAATATTGGCTCCCAAGAAATACCTCTATTTGTGGTTTTCCATAAGCCTCCAGAGCCAACGGCAACATACCAAGTACTTTTATCAGTAGGACTCACTGCGATATCAGCAATACGTCCTCCCATGACTGCTGGACCAATGCCACGAAGACCAAGACCAGAAACTGCTTTCGTTAGAGCTTCTTTATTTTCTGTTTGTGCAAAAGCTGTGGAGGTTTGAAAAAAATAAGTGGCAATGACTAATAATGCGAAGGCAAGACGATTTTTGAACATTCTGAAATCTCGTTAGTTGATTGTTTTCTTAGCGTAATTTAATTCATGTGACGGTAATTAACAAGTAATGCTTTCAATATTGCAGATAATTAATTATTAATTAGATAAAAAAGTAAATTAGTTGCACATATAACCGGTTGTACCATATAACGACCGACTATTAACCAAAGCTGAAATTCTTTAAAAAATAGGACAACAATTACGCACTGAAAATAAGTTCAGCAAATATCTGATTTAAGCAATTGGAGAAATAATTCTGGTAGTTATTGGGATTTTAATTGCACTAAGTATTAATAATTGGAATGAAGGAAAAAAAAGTATTCAAAAGGGTTGCGAAATTCTTGTTGATGTAAGAGAAAATGTTGAGTCCAACACTTTTCAATTTCAAAAAGATTAAATGATTACAAGAGGAGTTATTAATTCAAACGACATTATCTTATGCAACATAACCGTTACCAAAATTTATAATGACTCCCTTGATAAGCGTGTTCGTTTTGCAACATATTGGGAAACATCAAGGTGGAAATCTTCTTATTATAAAGCACTAGTTTCTCAGGGTGTTGAAAATATTCAATCAAAAGAATTACGTGAATCTATAATTGATTTATATGAAATTTATATCCAGAGATCGCTGGGAATACGAGCCTTAAGACAGAGCAAACACTGTCCATATTGAAGAAAAGATTGTTTTTCAATCTTAAAATCATAAGAACCTCATATCAAGAAAAAAATGAAACTGTATAACACATCGAAAGCAAAGGGAAACTATTACTAACTTTGAATCATAAAACAACTTTTTTTTGACATAGACATACGGATATTAGGAACTATCGGGGAATCACAGGTTTTCTACCTAACTGTCGGCAGGCAGGCAAATCCGAAAAGTTAGCGTCTTTTTGCACGCTATTTTTCATAAAAGAAACGTTGCCATTTATTGTGGAAAAACTAAATCAAAATAGAATGAATAAAATTAAATTAACAGTAATCTTTTTACTTATCTTTTCTTTAGAATGTTACAGTCAACAGTCTGGTGACAACGGAATAAGGAACACTGCAATAAGTAGTGGAATAGGATTAGGTAGCGTTTTAGCTGTAGTGGTTTCATGGGAAAGGAATAAATCAGTTTTATTGGCTTTTTTTCACGGAATTTTCAGTTGGTTTTACGTTTTATATTTTGTTCTTACGAGAAAGCCCGAAGAAAGGCATAAAAAATAAATGTTATTTGAGCAGCACATTTGGGGCATAAAACTCTGAATTCTCACTCAAATAC